>JAPKEK010000484.1 GCA_028822125.1 Pseudomonadales bacterium
TATTTGATGAATGAATAAAGAAAAGCACGCTTAAAGCGTGCTTTTTTTATGAACCGAATGACTTAGAAGTATTTTCGGAATGAGATTCCAAAGCTTCTGGGTCGAATCACGTTTGAGCTGGCATTACCCCAAAGCTGGTCGAAATCCTGAGTGTCCTCGTAGGAAATGCCGCGTTCGTCACCGATATTCTTAACATACAGTTGAGCTCGCCAGCCATCCATATCCACGCTGAATATAGCGTCCGATATGGCATAATCCCCCTGGCTCATCCGAGGCGAAGTAAAGCCATCGGTCAACTGGTTCAGTGAAGTACCGACGTAACTGTGCTGAAAGCGCAGTGAACTTTCACCGCCGAACAACTTGATACCAGCGATCTGAACATACAGGGAGTATGACACGTCAGCAAACATGGGTAGTGCTTGTGATGGGTCTAACCCTGAAGCGATTTGACCGCCTGGAACGCGAGATTCCTCAAAAAAGGCGGGCGCCGTGACACTGGCATCGTTAATAACTGTACGATTATAGCCCACCTCAATATTGTTGCCGATGACGGCTTTCATATCAATGTCATAGCCGGTCACCTCCGCATCACCCACGTTAGCGACCACCATTTGCCATGGAATCCCAAGAGTGGTGCTTGGGTCGACCACTTCTAGTTGCATATTTTCCCAGTTCATCGAGTAGTAGACAGCATTAACCTGAAGTCTACCGTCCATGAACTGTGATTTTACGCCTAGTTCTACGTTCTTCAGCGTATCGGAGTCATAAATAACTGGCAGCGTTGGCCCGCCTTGATCCATCCCTCTGCCTCGATTAGTCCCGCCTACCCGGTAACCTTCTGAGTAAATTCCATACGCCATTACATCATTGGTCAGGCTCCATTCCAGGCCCACTTTTGGAATAAAACCCTCATCCTTGGCAGTTCTGTTGGGCAGTTGCTGGTCAACCCGGGCATCGGGTCGTTCCACGGTATAACTCAGTTCACGTTCCACTTCATACCAGCGGCCACCCAGAAGCACTGTCAGCTTATCTTCGATGACGTCGAGTTCCAGTTCTCCAAACACAGCCTTATCAGTCCGGTCGGTTGATTGAAATGAGTTCCACCAGGTGTCAGTGGGTGCAATGCCAGGGTAGTAATAACTCCAGGTGGCAAAGGCAGGTGAGTCTCGGTAGCCGTCAACATAGGTTACGAAATCCCAGAATTCTTCTGAATTCTGGTAAAAAGCGCCTACCGTCCAGTTTGAGCGATTGGTCGAGCCGACTAATCTTAATTCCTGCGTAAAGCTCTGGTGGTTCTGGTCATTCCACAGAGCGCCAACTGGGTCGGTGCCAAAGTCATAAGTTGCGTAACCGTAGTAAATTCCAAGGGAATAATGAAAGTAGGCTGCATAAGACTGGGTATCATGCTGGTAAAGAAAATCGCGGTCGTAGTAGGAAGTTGCCGATACCAGCTGAGCAAAGCCTAGGTCCCCTTCAATCACCACACTGGTCTGGGTCCATTCGTCGGTACGAAATTCGTCGGCAAATTTGACGGTTTGTAAATCACCGGTAGTGCGGTCATAGTCACTAAAGCCGTCGGCTTTAAGGTCTTGATAATTAGTCGTAGCAGTGACCGTCCAATTGTCATCTACCAGCCAGCGTACAGAGGCTCTCACGCCCTGCCACTCGACGGTGTTGATATCATCCTCAACCAGGGCGCTGTTGTTCTTAAGGCCGCCAAGACCGCTACCGAAAACAGTATCAACAACGGTTGTACCCAGTACGTTATCAATAAAGCCAGCATCTTCAGAATTAAATCCGGCTAACCGTATAGCAACATTATCGCTGAGCGGTACATTAACTGTTGCGTCGATGTCGTGGCTCATACCACCACTTTCCATTTGGCTCATGCCCAATCCGATATTAGCTGAAAATGCTTCTGTATCAGGCTTATTGGTAATAACCCGGATCGCACCACTCTGGGATGAGGCTCCGAACAGGGTTGACTGAGGCCCGGCCAACGCTTCGATTCGAGCGATATCAACGGGGTAGACGTCGGGTGCCCAGCTGGTTTGCGACATGGGTTGTTCATCGAGGTAGATAGCAGCAGTTGGGTCAACCAGAAAACCACCGCCGTCACTGACACCCCGGAAAACAATGGTGTTCTGGCCGGGGGTAGTGGCTATGACATTAAGACCAGCGACGAATGTCGAGAAATCTTCAAGGGTTGTAATACCCTGTTTCTCCATATCTTCTCCGCTGATTGATTGAATCATCATAGGCACATCCTGGGATGATTCTGAGCGCTGACGTGCCGTTACCACAATCTCTTCAAGTTCAGCAGAGATCGCGAATTGAGCGCCTGAAGTACCCAGTGCGGCGGCAACCCCTGCAGCAATTAAAGTCCGTTTGAATGGCGTTGTTTTGTGGCCAAAAATCTGTGATGGCATTTGATATCCCCGTTGGTTAAAGCCGTTGTGTTTAATAGTCCTGTTAAGTGACTGGTAGCTTGTCTATGTTGACCAGTGCTGGCGTCTAAATTCTAGGCGTATTTGGAACCCATCCTAAAGGAAATTTGTCGAGGATAGAAGCTTATATGTTAAATAAATATGAGCACTTATTGAGAAATAACGGGTCTGGCTTTAAACTGTACTCGCACGGCTTAGTTCTGTTTTGCAATAGAACAGCGCGAGTCTGTCTGGCAATCGGATCATTTAACTAGTGCACATAAAATCCATGGACCATCAAGTGGAGCGGCATGTTTTGTCGCAGCTATAATATAAACATCAAGGGGCAGGATGTTTTCTTGATCGGGCTTTGATGGGGCTTTGATCTGAACAAGGATAAAAGGATCGGCTTTTGGATGGCTGTTTAACCTAGTCACGTGGGATGAGTAGCCTTTTTCTTATCCTATACCGATTGCAGGGCATGGGTTAATCTGGCGTTGTTAATCCATAAGATTGCCTGAATTGATTGAAATAACTCCT
>JAPKEK010000485.1 GCA_028822125.1 Pseudomonadales bacterium
CCAAAATTCATGGTCCCTAAACATAGTCGAGAAACCACCAGGCCTGAGGATGAACCAAGTTGCGCTGTTTGCATTGGCATTTTCCTGTGATGAAATTTTTTTCATCATACTAGGGTAGACCGATATTAACGAGCATACTGGGCGGGCGGCCAGGAACAATGTTCTATCGCTACTCCTGTGAACAGCTTTCTTGTGCTACTGTTAAGCTGTTTCTACAAAACGCTGTGGCCAAACTGGTCTGAATTGATGCTATGAGGAGACCCGGTGGCTGAGCAGATTTCTGAGGATGATAAGACCGCTCGTAAACCGTTAACCAAACTGGTATTGGCCTCTTATTCTGCGCCGGCTACACCTCTGGCCCTTGTTGGCTTGCCCATGGCGGTTTATCTGCCAGCGATATATGCGGACCCAGATGGTTTTGGGCTGGCTCTGGGAATGGTCGGCATTATTCTGACCCTGTCACGCTTTACCGACGTTGTTACGGATCCAATCATCGGATTCTTATCAGATCGGCTGAAAAGCCGCTGGGGAAGGCGCAAGCCGTTTGTCCTGGTTGGTACACCCATCTATGCTGCTGGAATCTGGTTGTTGTTTGTTCCTCCCATTGCTTTTACTGAAGTCAACTGGCTGGGTTTTGAGATCAATACGGGTTATCCCTATCTGTTTTGTATGGTTGCACTCACCTATTTGGGTTCGACAATTAAAGATCTGCCTTACATGGCATGGGGCGCTGAGCTTTCCAGAAACTATAACGAAAGAACTCTGGTGACTTCCTGGAGAGAAGGCTTTGCTGTTACCGGGGCGTTGATTTCAGCCTTTACGCCCGCCCTTATATTGTTCGCTGGTTACACCAAGCCGACCGATGCGGTTTATTTCCTGTCTGTCGCCATGTGCATAATCATGCCTATTGTCGTTTTGAATGCGTTATTTGTGGTGCCGGAGTATCCAGTGGTCATTACCACCAAGAAGATACCCTTAAGAGACAGCCTGAAGTTGGTTTTTGCGAACAAGCCTTATGTCATGCTAGTGGTGATATTTGTCTTTTCCACCACCGGTGCAGCGATGACAAATAGTCTGAGCTTCTTTTTCGTCAAGCATTTGTTGCTAGCAGGTGATTTGTATGGTCTTTACCTGGCACCCTATTTTGTATCCCAGATTGTGGCGATACCATTGTGGTTTGCGTTGTCCAGAAGAATCGGTAAACACAGAGCAACCATGGTGGCCATTGGCTGGTATGCATTCTGGTCCTGTTTTATACCTTTGATTGCGATTGCGCCTGCAGCTTGGTTTACGTCCTTTGGTATTCCCGAAATGCTTTCTTTCCTGCCAGAACAGCAGCATCAGACGGTGGTAGACCGGTTTGCTGGAATGGATACCGGTAAGTTCCTGTTTTTCGTTCTGATCATGTGCCTGAAAGGTTCTGCAATCGGTGCTCTGGCGGCGCTTCCAGCCGCGATGGCCGCTGATGTGGTGGATGTTGATACCTTAACCACAGGAGAACAGAGAGCAGGGGCGTATTTTTCTATTTGGAGTATGACGCGGAAAGCATCCTATGCGATAGGAATCACGGTGGGGACAGGTTCTGCTGTCTTCTTTGGATTTGACTCCTTGGCTGACCCTATGGATACCACAAATACCACACAATCCTTGATAATGCTGGCTTGCTTGTATTCAGTTATTCCAGCGATGTTTAAATTTGTGGCGATGCCTTTGTTATGGAAATACCCCTTAACTGAAGAAAAACTCGCAGAAATACAAGCAGGGATTAGTCAGTCTCAACCGGGCAGTTCCAGCTCAAATGGAGTCTCAGCTGATTCGTGATGAATCAGAGCGTCATAACTATCAATCACCCGGTCAGCCAGAAGTCGATCATCCTGATTCAGGTAAGGACTATTGATGCAAACCACCTTCATGCCGGCCGCCCTTGCTGCGATGAGCCCTGAAGGTGAATCTTCGAATACCAGGCACAGGCAGGGGTCAACGCCTAGCTGCCTGGCGCAGGCTAAAAAGATATCAGGCGAGGGTTTACTCTGGGCAATCTCATCGCCGCAGACAATGACTTGAAATAGTGATTGCCAGTTCTTTTTTGACAATTTCACCTCCATCAGATGACGGGATGAACTGGTGGCGATACCGATTGTTAAACCCTTGATCGGCTCCAGGCTTCGCAGGTAAGGTTCTGCGCCGGGTATAGGTTCTGCGTCAGGGAATAGTTCGCTCAAAACGAGTTGTCGACGTCTTAGGAATTCTGTCGGTGTCAGCGGCAGGTTGTAATAATCGATAGTCATTTGCGCAGAAACAGTGGCCTGCCTACCGATGATGGTGCGCTTAAAGTCCATTGTGAAGGTTTTAGCAAACGGGTCCATGACACTTTGAGTTGCTATGCTGTAGAGAGGTTCTGTGTCGAGCAGGGTTCCGTCAAGGTCAAAGATGATGGCGGCTGGTTTGAACAATGCGCTCATGATAAATTTAGCGTCAGTAAGAATTCTTCTGTTAGAGATTCCATCAACTCTTGGGGTATTATTTGCTCATGTTGTTGGAGGGTCTCTACGGCTTGTTCGGATAAGTTCATAACAGAAAACAAAAGTGCTGGAGTCAGATTCAGTGGCTGCGCTTGATCTACAATGACACTGGTGAGTAGGGATGCCATGACATCATGTTTTAAAAGTTTTTTTTGGGGCATGGTTTTACCGAAGTCGAGAGCGTTATGTCTGTTAAAAGAATAACATTAAATCCAGGGATAATTTTTGGAAATTTGCGGTCTATAGGGGGCACGGCAAGCATAAGCCAGATTAGCCATTGAAATTATTGCAGGGTTTAAAATAAAGAAAGTTAGCCCTGGCGGGCTCTAGAGTTAGAAGTCTGGAAATAGCGAGCCCGAAATTGTCAGTAGGGGTGTCTGAGTGGTGCGCCAGCATTAGCCGGTCAGTTCTTTAAACTCGTCACCCAGGTTTTCTGGCT
>JAPKEK010000486.1 GCA_028822125.1 Pseudomonadales bacterium
GGTAGCTGGAATACACTCGCTGCTACAGGCTTCTATCTGTTTGGTAGTAGTACGCTGAGCGTTCTCACCAACGGCTCCTGAAATTAATGCATCGCCAGAGAAACCGAACAGATAACGGATGAGTAAAGGATCATCAGAGAGCGCCAACCTGCCCATCTCCATCAATGTCCAACGATTCAGGGCTAGGCCATTCTGTAACAAGGCCTATTCGATGACATGGCCGCAGCGTTGCAATGGCGCCCACTGAGCGGGTGTTCGCGATTGAGGGGCCACCATCGGATAGAGAAGTGTGAGAAGTGCGGTGGCAAAAGGGAACGCCGCCCGGTAGATCATTGCCAGTATTGCAGACCCTCTGGTGATCACCGATGTGTCGGACCATTCGGATTCTGAAGCATCGTGGCCTGGATGAGGCATCGCAGGCCGGGAACCTTATATCTCATGGCAAATACAAAAGGTCCTAATATCGGCCCTTTCCTGATTGGTATGTTAGGCGACTTTGAAATACACAATACTAACGGCTAAAACCAATACAACATACGACAGGAATTGAATGCCAGCTTGCCGGTGTTGACGCGCAAACTTACTCACTGTTTTGCTGGTAACGTCCGCAAAAGTTTTGAACCTTTAAGGGATACGAATACCAAAGGGATTTTCAGGAACTTAGGACAACCCAGTTTTTCCTAAATTTTAGGCTCAAGCGTTCTCATCGATTGATAGTACTGGTACTCGGCAACACCTGAGCGCAGCATCAGAAATGTCCAGATTAAAACAAGAATAACGAAAATTATCATGTGCTCTCCAAACTACCCGAAACCCACTTTTTTATTTGGTCAGATCAGGCCCGTCTATTTTCTGTTGATTGTCGAATTCGGTAACCTTCGAGGATGAAAAGTATAGCTGCATGTATCAGTGCAGGTATAGCATCAAAGGCGACCAGCAGCCAGTGCAGAAACGTGAATATTGCGGCGACATAGACTAGCCTGTGGAGTATTGCCCATCGCTTGCCAAGTCGTCGGACAGACGCAGCGTTACTGGTCAAGGCAGGCGGCAGAAATAACAGCAGCGCAAGCCAGCCGGTCCACATACCCGGCTCTACAGCACCCTGGAGAAGCCCGGCCAGCGTGCCCACTTTAGCTATGTATGCCACAAGGTGTGGCACGGCATAGACAAAGGTGGCGACACCAAAATAACGCCGGTTACGGCGTAGCCATGAGGTCCAGGCCTTTGCCGGCCACGCCAGGCATAAAGGTGTAACGGCCATCGTGATAATCAACAAGCGCACCGAGAACTCACCCGTCGCATGCAGGTATTCTCCATAGTAGATATCACCGTCGATATATTGCTTGGTCATGACAGTAAGCGGACTGGCAAGCAGCAACCAGACAAACCACCGCCTATTGCTAATTGCTACGACCCTGTTGATAATCATGTCCTCCCTGTATTTTTTGAACAAGGTAGCCTTTATGAGACCGACGCAAATTCTAGCACTGATGACCCTGACACTGCTTGCCAGCACTGCGATGACCCAGGTATCAGCCAGCAGTATAGCGAATCCAAATCTAGCAGAACAAGCCGACCTGGCTGCGATGCCGGAACTGGATTCAGCGCTGGCTGCAGCCATCGTCGCATCGCGTCCCTTCACCAGCACCAATGAACTAGATGCAGTACTAAATGACGCACTGATTGCAGAAGACAAGTCTGCCTTGCATGTTCGGCTCTTTGTCCCCATCAACCTGAACACTGCCAGCAGGCAAGAGATCATGCTGGTACCCGGTATTTCTCGCAGGATGGCCCACGAATTTGAGGAGTATCGTCCCTACACCACCATGGAACAGTTTCGACGAGAAATAGGCAAGTACGTCGATGCAGCCGAGGTGGCGAGATTTGAACAGTATGTTTTTGTGCCCCTGGGCCTGAACTCGGCAAACTCGGATGATTTTGCCACAATCCCGGGCATCAGTAGAAAGATGGTTCACGAGTTCGAAGAATATCGCCCCTATGCTGATATAGAACAGTTCCGGCGTGAAATCGGCAAATATGTTGACGACAACGAAGTCGCACGACTTGAACGGTATATCACGGTAGATTAACAACTCTTTTTCAGGTCAGGCTGGAATACTTAGCGAGTCTGCTGCACCTGGTCACCTAAACTCAGGAGCAGTTGATCAACCCATGCGATCCCTGCTCTGAGTCCTAAATGCGGGGTAAGGCAGGGAAAGGCAAGGAAAAAGGCCCAGCCGGTGCGCCAATTGCGAACCGGCATCATTGCTCTGGCGCTGGGCTTTGATCGGATGTCGCCTTATATTTTCCCTCTGTTTATGATGACACTAAACATCATGCCCTGTGTCAACAGCTGGAGCACAAATGAAATCAGTCTTATGGTTCTGCTCTGTTTTCTTTTTCTCTTCCTCATTCGGAGCCGAGATTTCTTATGATGGGCTCATCAACAGAGACGGAGAATACAATGGCCTCTCGGATGCGTTCTACCCAACCGGTCAGTTAAAATCCAGAGGCAACATTGAAGACAGTATACTGAACGGTCTCTGGCAACACTTCTCAGAAGATGGAACCGAAGCTATCGGTTCACCGGTGTGTTACAGAAAAGGGCTCGTCGTTAATTTATCGGACTGTAGGCACTAGCTGCACAGGCAACTGGATCTAATCAGTAGTCCCATGAACATCACCTTTAGGCTAGGACTCAAGATAAGGCCCCAGGTAAACAATCATTCTCCTGCCTGCTGTGGCTGGCTCGAGGGTCTCAGCACCAAACCCGAACGAACGGCCTCAACCGCGCCTGACTCAAACGCAATCTCTCCGTTTACCAGGACCACATCAAAGCCGTCGGCGAGCTGAATAGGCGCTGGGTAAGTAGCTCGCGCCCTGACCTGCTCAGGGTCGAATATTACCAGGTCTGCCGCCTTGCCTGGCGCTATACTGCCACGATCAGTC
>JAPKEK010000487.1 GCA_028822125.1 Pseudomonadales bacterium
TGGGAAGTGTCCAGCGAGGCTGCCGCAGCTAAATCGGTACATAATTGGGTATCTATGCATAGGCCAATATCACCGTTAAACAGGCCATTCACATAGTCATTTCTGAGAATCATAATCGGTCGGCCATGATAGTGAAATTTATTGGCCGGTTTGAGGTTTTGAGATTCAAGTATTTGTTCAATCTGTGCATTGATGTGAATCACACCCCAGGGTCCTTCCCGAGTCGGTGTCAGGATTTTACATTGATTCAGTTCGTCGAATAGTCGTTGCAGGGGTACCTCCTGCTGGATTAGTTGAAAATAATTGTTGAGCGGCTGGGTGACCTGCGACAGTGTTGACCTCGATAAATCTTGTCTTTCTACCTGTTCCGAATTACTGGGAATTTCCGGGTTGCCCCTGGTAATAGAGTTCGCCAGTTTGCCGATGCCTTGCTGCGCTGAAAAACGAAAACTAAAAGTCAGCCTGCAGGCTGCGTCAATGAGTTGAGAGGATCCATCCGGGGGTATCGTGATATTGCTAAAGTGCTGGTTAAGTTCCTGTCGGGTGCCCTTTGAGAAACCGGGGAATGGAATCGTCAGGTCTGCCAGGAGGTTTCCGGTTTCAACGCTGGGAAGTTGATCCGGGTCGCCAAGCAGAATCAACCTGGCGCTATCCTGCATAGCTTCCAGCAGATTAGACATCATGGCCAGGTCGATCATAGAAGCTTCATCGATGATGAGCACATCAAAATTAAGTTTTCTGTCGGCATGGTATTTTGGCTTGCTGCCGTCTTTACTGATACTCAGAAGGCGGTGCAGCGTCTGTACTTGTTGGGGGGCCTGCAGGGGGTGATCAAGATGTTGGCCGGCCCAGGTCTGCTGTAGTGATTGGCTGAGTCTCGATGCAGCCTTTCCTGTGGGCGCTGCCAGGGCAAAGGTCAGGGTGGGTTGCAGGGCGTACATAAGACTGATGATTTTTGCCACCGTGCTGGTTTTACCTGTACCGGGTCCGCCGGTGATAATAGTGAGTTTTCGGGTGGCCGCCAGGTAAGCAGCTATTTTCTGCATGTTAAAAGGCTGATCCTCGGGAAATAACCTGTCCAGTTCACTTACGGAAAAACCGGGAATATCTGAACGTTGATTCAGTATTCGCAGTTTTTCGGCAATTTTCCGTTCCAGTTCATGATAGCGATGAAAATACAGCTGTGATCCCCGAATGATCAGGGGCGTGATTTCATCGCCTGTACTGGCAATGGGACTGGTTAACAGTTCCTCCATGACGGGGAGTTCATCGTGATTAAGGTGCAGGCAGCTATGTTGCTGGCTCATGCTGTCGGCCAGTTTTTTAATGACCTTAATTGCCTGTTCTGACAACCCCGGGGCGATATCGGTGAGCAGGGTCGTTATGGCATTGGCAACCTGTTGGTATTCAGCCTGAGTATTCATCAGCAAGTTCCGGGGGTAAGGAAGGGCTGTTGCGGCAAGCGGTGATAGCAGTACGCCGCATTTCAGGTGCCTGGGTACCAGAATCTGTTCTTAGCATTCCAATGGATAGCGGTGGCAAACCCAGATTCGAGGCTGGTGTAGCATCGCCTTCGATGAATCCGCCTGCACTGAATACCAGTAATATAAGACCTGTTGTTAATACCGCCAGGGCGAGTGCCATATCCAAGTGTGACCTCATTTTTGATCCCTGAGTATCTTATGAATAAACCATAAATGGAATGACTAATAATAAAATTACCTTTAAGAAAAATAAATGCGGTACGAATAGATAAATAGTTGGTTAGTCATGTACTATCAAGACAGAGTCGGTATGATTTGCCAGTGGTTAACCGCTGTTGGAACCGCTATGTACGGTTTGAGGAACGGTTGCCTGGTCGTGATTTTCTAAGTATCCATCTATGCTGGGTTAAAAGTTGGGGGGCTTAAGATATTACTATGATGACGCGACGCATTCAGGCAGGTGAGGAAGATCAGTCGCCCGGAGTTGATCACGCTATCGCCGTGCCGGAATTCACCCTTCCGGATGCATCCTTTTTACTTTACGGTACTTTCAGCCAGGATGGGTTTGACCTTGTCATCACCAATCCCGTTTCTGACAAGGTTACCGTAGCAGATTATTTTTCTTTTGATATTCCGCCGAACCTGGTTCTAGCCAACGGTGCCGGGTTAACGCCGGCAATGGTGAAATCCCTGTTTCCCAGGGCGTTCGGGGATGATGTCCTGTTTGCAGGGCCTGCACCCTCAGGCGCTGCACTGACTGAGATCGGTACCATCACCCTGGTGGTGGGAAATACCGGTGACAGGATCAACTTGTATGGCGATTTTGAAGCCGGCGAGGATCGCTATGC
Organism: Pseudomonadales bacterium; assembly: GCA_028822125.1. Classification (GTDB taxonomy): domain Bacteria; phylum Pseudomonadota; class Gammaproteobacteria; order Pseudomonadales; family Azotimanducaceae; genus UBA9926. The sequence goes on from JAPKEK010000487.1 coordinate 2,333, forward strand.
GGAGATTGATGGTACACCGATACTGTTTTCTGAAGTCAGTGAAGATAATGTCTCCTTGTATTTTGACCAGAATACCAGTGTCTATGTTTATGAGAATGACGCCGGGGTCAGTATCTATGGTAACTCGGAAAATGATCTACTTGTTGGGACTGAGAATAGCGAGACTTTATCGGGTCGCGCTGGCAATGACCAGTTGGATGCTGGTGGGGGAGCGGACAGGCAACTCGGCGGTGACGGCAACGACCATATCAAGTATGACGGTCTTGATAGCCTGATTGATGGCGGCAGAGGCGTGGATACGGCAACTATAACCGGCAACGTGGATCTCAGTGGCGTTGATAACCTGGAAAATTTTGAAATCCTGAATATGAGCGACAATGGCACAGCAGATACTATTGAGTTGAATCTGTCTGATGTACTCGATATTGTCGGTGATAATAGTCTCAGTGGTTATGAGATTGAGAGCGACAACAAGGTGCTGGTAATTAAGGGTGATGCAGAAGATACGGTTTTAATTGATGGCCCCGATCTTGATCTTATCTCGCCAGATGATACCGATGTTGATCTGTTTGGTGACGGTGATCCCTTGTTGCAGGAGTTGGTGGAAGTGAGACAAG
>JAPKEK010000488.1 GCA_028822125.1 Pseudomonadales bacterium
GGATCTTGATTCCGGTAATACAGCTTGGATACTGACTTCGACCGCTTTGGTCCTGTTTATGACCATACCGGGTCTTTCCCTGTTTTATGGCGGGTTGGTCAGGGTGAAGAATGTCCTTTCCGTATTAATGCAGTGTTTTGCCATAACCTGCATGGTTTCGGTTATCTGGCTTGTTATTGGCTACTCGCTGGCCTTTGATACCGGTAATGATGTTATTGGCGGGCTCAGCAAAGTTTTTATGGCTGGGGTTACCGAGGATTCGGTGAGCAACGGCCTCCCGGAAAGTGTATTTTCAATGTTCCAGTTGACCTTTGCCATTATTACGCCGGCTTTGATTGTCGGTAGCTTCGCAGAGCGTATGCGGTTCTCGTCGATGATGTTGTTTTCCGGGCTATGGGTGGTCATTGTATATGCCCCAATTACTCATTGGGTGTGGGGAGGAGGCTGGCTTCAACAGCTTGGATTACTCGATTTTGCGGGTGGTGTTGTGGTGCATATTAGCGCCGGTACAGCCGCATTGGTTGCTGCCATTGTTATGGGTAAAAGGCGAGGATTCCCAAGCTCGCCCATGCCCCCTCACAATATGACCATGACCATTACCGGCGCGGGTATGTTATGGGTTGGCTGGTTTGGATTTAATGCGGGTAGTGCGCTTGCTGCCAATGGCGATGCAGGCATGGCGATGCTGGCTACCCATATGTCGGCAGCAGCTGGGGCGTTGGCCTGGTTGAGTTGTGAATGGTATCGATTTGGAAGGCCCAGCGTTCTGGGTGCGGTCACCGGTATGGTGGCCGGTCTGGGTACTATTACGCCCGCATCAGGGTTTGTTGGTCCTGCGGGAGGGCTGGTTATTGGGATCCTGGCTGGAATAATCTGTTTTAATGCAACCGTATTCCTGAAGCAGCGCCTGCAGATTGATGATTCCCTGGATGTTTTTCCGGTTCACGGCGTTGGTGGGGCGCTGGGAACCATTTTAGCTGCGGTCTTTGCAAGTGCCAGCCTCGGGGTTTTCAGTGGCCAGGGTTATAACGAAGGTATGACCATGGGCTCGCAGCTACAGGTCCAGGTTATTGGCGTGGTTTCCTGCCTCGTATATACCGCCCTGGCCTCTTATGTGCTGCTCAAATTAGTTGATAACGTGCTCGGATTGCGAGTATCACAGGATGAAGAAACCGAAGGCCTGGATCTAAATCAGCATAATGAACGAGGCTATGATCTATAGCCGTGCCGGAGATTGCTGGCGTGATGGCTGCAACCGTGATTCGAACAATACCCGCTATTGATTTGAACCGCTGGCAATTGACAACGCTGGCTCAGTTGCATCACCTGGAATAAAACAAGCGCATCACCTGGATAAGATCTCCTGCACCACTGAATAGCTGTCTTGGGTCTTTTTTTACGGTCTTGCCGCTGCTTGCTCAACCAGTGATTTGACCAGTTCATCGAATGTCAGGCCAAAGCCCCTGGCCCCGTCTGGATATAAGCTGGTAGGTGTCATTCCAGGCAGGGTATTCACTTCCAGCAAAAAGCATTTGTCATCGTCTGTAAGCAGAAAGTCGGCCCTTGAAAGGTCTCTGCAGCCCAGGCAGATATGGGCTTTGATCGCTATTTCCTGTAATGAGGTGCTGATTTCACTGGATATATTGGCTGGCGTGATGTGTTCTGACAATCCGGCGGTGTAGCGATGCTCGAAGTCGTACCAGCTGTTTTCAGGTGTAGTGATCTCAATAACGGGAAATGCTATGGTCTGGTTCTGGTCTTGTAAAATGCCGACAGTCATTTCTCTGCCGTTGATTCGCTGTTCAATTAACAGTTGGTCATCATAGCTAAAGGCTTTGCTAACCGCTTTTTGCAGCCCCTGTACGTCGTTAACCAGAGATATGCCCAGGGCACTGCCTTGACGTGCTGGCTTGACCACTACATTGGTCCCCAGTACCGCCATGACACGATCAATAGCCTGCTTGGTGCCATTGGATATATGGGCACTGACATGATCAGCCAGGGGTAGCTCAGCTTCTCGAAAAAGGCCTTTGGCCGCAATTTTATCCATGGCCAGGGCGCTGGCCTGCACGCCAGAACCAACATAGGCGAGCTGCATTGTTTCCAGAAGCCCCTGAATGGTTCCATCCTCTCCTGGCGGGCCATGCAGAACAGGAAAGACCACATCGGGTTTGAACTCAGTCAGATTCTTGACTAAAGCGTTGTCCAATTCGAAATTTTGTACCTGCGTGTAGTGAACTGCCAGTGCCGACAGAACTGCAGTTGCGCTTGTTCGAGATACACTGGCTTCATTTGAATTGCCTCCGCTGATCAGGGCAATCCGGAGATGGGCTGATGCTGCTTGATTCACGGTCTACCTGCTCCTGCAACTGAAACATCAGCGTATTCGATTCTGCCATCGCGCCGGGCCTTGCATTGTTCGGGGCTCGAACTACTCGCGGTGCAGATAAACAGCCGCTTGCCATTGTCGCCGCCCAGCATGCAGGCGTAAGCCTGATGTTCTACTTTGATGCGATCGGTAACTGCACCACCCTCGGTGAGTCGCAGGCACTCGTTACTTATTGGTGATGCGACCCAGATACCACCGTCTTGATCGAGGCAGATGCCATCGGGTAGGGCGCCATCCATCTGTGCCCAGACCCGGCGGTTAGATAATGCGCCATGCTGGTCTATGTCAAAAGCAGAGAGCCGAGCTGCCATGGATTCCGCAACAATCAGTGTTCTGCCGTCCGGGGTAATTACTGTGCCATTGGGGAAATGTAAATCATCAGCCACAATGCTAGCGGTTCCGTTTTCTGAAACCATGATAAGCTCAGCGGGCTTCGGGCTGGCACGAGAAATCAGGTCAAATCCGAAATTGCCAACGTAGCACCTTCCTTTTGCATCAACGACCATATCGTTGCAGTGATAGCTGGCTAATTGGCTGAGATCAGCGTATTCGC
>JAPKEK010000489.1 GCA_028822125.1 Pseudomonadales bacterium
TCCAGGTCATAGCTCACACCGCGTTTATTAGCGATATCTGAATACGAGGTATTCTGGTTCGGATAAATCACCTTGCCATCATGGCCTCGAATGGTCGGAATCGTCGCCAGTTCAAAATTCTTGACCTGGGTGGCATCAATGAGAAGCCCAGAGAATTCTCCCGCTGCATATTCGTTTACAGACTGCCTCAAAGCGCCAGCGATATCTGCTGGTTGATTAAGATCAATCCATTTAATAATTCGCTGGGCTGCCGCAGCATCGCTATCACTGCCGAGCACAAACAATTCTCCAGCATGGGCAGGTGCGATCAATTGCCTTTCCAGCCAGAGTACATAGGGACTGATAGTCTTTAACACAGCGCTAAGGCGTATTCTGGTCTGACCCAGACGGGGATTGATAGCGACTATGTCCTTGCCATCGGGATAAACCGCGTAGAGAAGATCACCGGCAATGGGCATGGCCAAGGTAACGGTATAGATATCATTCTGGTAGGACTCTTTAATCGGTCTGGCGCCTCTGATAACGCCCTTAACTCGACTGGCTGTTGTAGTATCGTCCAGAACATGGTCAACAACTTTTGTCATTGAAGTCAACCTTACCCCCTGGGTGAGTTCCAACAGGTTGCGCTGGCCATCGACAACCGCCGCCCTTCTGGCGAGTAACCGCCGCTGTGCTGCTGGCATCCCTTGCCTTGACGTGCCAAAACCCTGGGCGAGGACCATTCCCTTGCTCCAGTTTATGGCGCCTGTTCCAAACTCCTCAACGACTTCATCTGCCTTGATTGACAAGCTGATAATCGCTAAAAATGCCAGTATGCATCGCAACATGCTTAAACCTCTCTGATTTATTAACGGACCAGTTGATCCATTTCCTGGTATTTCTTCTGTGCTGATGTGACCTTCTGTAAATAATGCCGTGTTTCTTTGTACGGTAAGCGCTGAACTAACTGCTCGAAGACTGCCTCAGGCGTCAGTTTATTAATTTTCTCCGCAGCAACTAAGACGCTTTTTGAATCTACAAATGCTCTGGCTACATTGCCTGGCCCCGTGTTATACGCAGCGATAACACAATAAGTTCTACTCAGGCTATTGCTGATTCTTTTTAAGTAACGCGTATTGAGTAGGTTAAGATAAGCCGCTCCCAGCTCAACATTCTGATCAGCGTTATAAAAATAATCTGGCCCCAGCACCAGTTTTTCACCATACAGGTGTTGATAAGCATCCACCCCACCTGATGCCGGCACCAATTGCATCAACCCAAACGCAGGTACATGCGACCTGGCCCGGGGATTAAAATGGCTTTCTGTCTCCATAATGGCATACAGCAAACTAGGTGGTAAGCCCTGCCGGACCGCTTCAGTAAGCACTTTCGATTGATAGGCTGCGGCAGCCGACGATAAGTAGTCATGCCGCAAAGGGATGGTTACTATAATCTTTTTCTGATCATTGGCCAGTGCAATCAGCGTTGCAGTCATTTCTGGCCTGATGGCTTGTTTATCTGTAACACTGCCGGTTTGAACCGAAGGTGGTGCTTGTTGTGGCGATAACTCGAGACTTTGTCGCACTGGCCCCATTGCTTTTTTTAGAACATTCAATACAGCAGCAGACTCCGGAACATCAAGCAAATCTGCCATAATCGGCATCTGGCTTGTATCAACCGGGTTCTCCACTGTTACTGCTCGAAGCTGCAAATCCTGGCTGGCATATTGCCATAAGGTGTCCTTGCTCGACAGGTCAGCACCAGTATCCACTGCCGCGGCCTGAACGGCTGCCTGTATCTCACGAGTGACGTTATCTAATTCTGAGTCTTCTTTGAATATCCGTTCGATCTGCACAAAGCCTTTCTCGAAATCAAATCTGCGCCTTAACTTTCTGTTCAGCGAATAATCGACCCAGGCCGATTTCCCGGGAAGAACGACTTCACCTTCCCCCCAGACGCCTTCTATCTCATTTCTAAAGCGTTGGTGAGCGTTCTTTAGCGCTGCATCGAGCGCCTGGTAATCAGCCTCCAGCGTATCATCGGTATACTGAAACTGCGCTTCGAGCAGAGCATCTAAAGCTTCAAAGCCATCTTCCTCGGACAACCCGTAAGGGCTATAGCAGAGCACAGTGGCGAACCAGATAAGCCTGGGCCGCAAAATTAAACCTTGACTGGCCAAACACTAATTCCCAGCGACGATGAACACTACCCTGCCCTGTGACAGGAAATCGTCGCTTATAAGGTTTGTACTGAATATTTTTATGGCATCCTCATCGCTTACAACCAACTGGGACTGTTCGCCTAGACTGGCCACATCTACCAGAATTGGGCTCTCGCCAATAACCGCCCCCATTGCTTTTGCACCGTCAATGCTTCTTGCCCAGTGAAGCCAATTGGTACCCTGGGCGACATGTCCCGGACCGTATAATTCTTTGCCCTCCTGAGTCTGTATTCTGACATCTAACATAGGAGAAAAAGCCAGTGCTGTAGCATCTATAATTAAACCGGTTGATTTTTTATCCGCGGTTTCGGCGTTGCTGGTTTGAGTCTGTGTTTCCATTACAGTTGCTTCAGGAGAATATCGTAATAGCGCTGCTGCTCCCTTTAGGGCAGGTTGCATAACAGCTGCCAGAGTAGGTTTGTCACTGCATTGGCCTTCAGCACTACTCATACACACTGCCATGGTAACTTCTGCGACCCAATCACCATCCTCCTGGGTTACTATCGAATGGGTTTCGAAAGCGCCCTGTAGCAGGCCTTTAACGCGACTGCCAATGATGTCACTTTCCAAAGTCATATCTTTTACCGTGGTACCGGATGTTACTCTTACACCATTTATTTGTTCCAGCAGATTGCGCTGCGCATCGACTTTAGCTGCACGCTTGGCCATGAACTGAGCGCGAGGGCCCGGGAACTTACTGGCTTCTGCAAATCCAAAGCCCTGGGCAGAAAG
>JAPKEK010000490.1 GCA_028822125.1 Pseudomonadales bacterium
TCCCCATCACACTGGAGTTGACGTACTGATTGCCACCCAGTGATGTAAAACAATCCGGGAATGCGACAATAGACGGTCCCATTAAGCCTTCATCCACCAGCCGATCTATTCGCTGGGGCAAGGTTTCAGCAAAGCTTTTCCAGCCAAGATGACTCAGGCCGCTACCAGTGAACCCGGCCAGATCAACCATTAAAGGATAGCGGCTTTGCGATGTAGCGGTAATACCTTCAGGTAAATAAACGGCCACCTGTCGACAGGTCGGGTCGGCCAATCTATTGTGGTCAAGATGCCTTGAGTCAATTTCCAGTAACTCAATCCGGCCTCGGTGTGCAGCAAACGGATGATCCGGCATGAACAGCTCCTTATTTAGTTACTTTATCTAGTCACTTTATCTAGTCACTTCCCAGTATCTAACCTGCTTTGATCAAGACTCTTTCTGGGGCAGCATTCACCGGTTCACGCTGGGGAGGTTGGCGAGGTATTATCTTCCTGATCAGACGTTTCCAGCTTATCATCAGTTTTTTCGGGATATAACCAAGCTCGTAGATCTTCGAAAAACAGATAAGAAGACGGAACCACTAACAAAGTCACTAAAGTAGCAAACAAAACCCCGAACGCCAAAGACACCGCCATGGGAACCAGGAACTGTGCCTGGACACTGGTATTGAACATCAAGGGCGTCAAACCCGCAAAGGTTGTCATTGAGGTCAATATAATCGGTCGGCAACGAGATACCGATGCATTAACAACGGCATCAAAAAGCGGCTCGCCTGCCGCCCGGCGAGCATTTAGATTGTAAACCAATACCAAGCTACTATTTACGACAACCCCGGAAGCCGCTATAAATCCCAGGATTGACATCATTGCTAAACCTGAAACCAGCCCAGCCAGCTTCATGATCTGGTGCCCCCAGATGGCGCCGAGAAACGCAAACGGGATCACACTCATGATAATCAGAGGCTGCACATAGGATTGCAGGGGAATGGCAAGCAGCGCGTAAACCATAAACAAGGAAATCAAAAACAAGGGAATTAAACTGCCAACAAATTCACCTTGCTCACGCTGTTCGCCTTCCAGACTATACTGAATACGAGGGTAATCCTTCATGATACCGGTAATGTGCCTGGCTTTAAGGTCCGCCAAGACCTCATTAGCTGTGGTTTGAGCCCGTATGATATCCGCAGTCACATTCACCACGCGTTGCCGGTCAGTTCTTCTGATACTAGAAAAACCTCGGCCCAGCTCAGCTATGGCAACCGTTGCAAAAGGCACTTCTGATCCCTCCGGTGTCCTCACACGCATATTGTCAAGCGTAGCCAGAGATTTTCTTTCCCGTTGTGAATATCTCACCATGACCCGCACGTCATCCCGGCCACGCTGAATGCGTTGCGCTTCTTCCCCGTAAAAAGCTTGTCGAACCTGGCGTCCCAGCGTGCCCAGACTCAAGCCAAGCGCTTCACCATCGGGTAACATCTTGAGCTTGAGCTCCTGTTTGCCCGATCGAAACGAGTCCGTAATATCGATGACACCAGGATATTCTGCTAACTTTCGCCTTAATCGAGCTGCAGCTTCGCGCAATTCATCGACATTATCCCCTGCTAACTGAATATCAATCGCATCACCGACTGTAAAAAAAGCGCTATTAAACCTTAATTCGATTGCTCCGGGAATCGGACCTGAAGTTTCTCGCCACATATTAGCGACTGCAGCACTCTCAAGCTCTCTTGATTCACTCGGTGTTAACTGCAAGGTGACTTCACCTAAATGACCGCCGCTACCTGCTTCCTGGTTGCCGCCAGCAGGACCAGCGCCACCACTGCTGCTCGGGTGATTACCGACAGCTGCCAATATATGCCTTACTGGTGGGGCATCAGGAAACTGAGATTTCAGTTTTTCCGCCAGCTTAAAAGCAGTTTTCTCAAGGTTCATAACGGCTTCCCGAGTCACCTCAGCTGGTGTTCCCAGCGGCATGGTCAGTTGCGCAATCGCCTGGTCAGATGCCAGGGGAGGAAAGAAGGAAAAAGGCAGGCGACCGCTCATAACGATGCCAATGCCAGACAATAATGCTGCGACAGCTAGAGCCAGAGTGGTATAGCGGGCCTGGGTACTTGCTTTAACCAGTTGCCTATACCAGCCGTGAATATGATATTCAAGCCAATTAGAAAACTGAGCCTGCCCTGACATTAATTTTTCTGCGAGGCTCTGTGAAAAACCTAACAGATGGATTGCCATGAGGACTGACATAGAGATGCAGAGAAGTACCAGATAATTTCTGACATCTGAGGCGAACTCCAGTAACGCAATTAAGACAATGGGTATCATCAATAATCCAATCTCACCGGCAGGCGTTTTTACATCTTCATGGCCAAGATGAGCAGGCAGAACAAGCTGCGACTCAATCAGTGAAAAAATCAGGCAACACACCACAACAATGGCAATCACACCGCCAATCTGGCCAAACGTGCCCGGCCCAACAATTAACGGGAAAAAAGTACAAATTGTCGTCAGCACGCCAAAGATGACAGGAACCGAAACCTGCTGAGTTCCTGTTATTGCCCCTTCAAGCAGTCTTCCAGACCTTAGTTGAGTTGAGTGCACATTTTCACCGACAACAATGGCATCGTCCACCATAATGCCCAGTACCAGGATGAAGCCAAACAATGAAATAACGTCAATCGACAACCCAAGAAAGTTTGTCAGGGAGAGCGCTCCTAGGAACGCGACTGGAACACCCAGGCTAACCCAGAAAGCCAGCCGTGGTCTAAGGAACAGCGCCAGCAGTAACAACACCATCATGAACCCTTGGCGGGCACTCTGGAGCAGTGTACTCAGTCGATCTTTGAGCAATTTTGAACTATCGTTCCATATCGTCAGGTTTACTCCTGCCGGTACGCGCTCCGGTGCACCACTAAGATACTCCTCAAC
>JAPKEK010000010.1 GCA_028822125.1 Pseudomonadales bacterium
GAAAAATCTTCCGCAACAGGCGTGCCGTTAGGTCGTCGAGCCAGTACTACCTGGGTATTCTTCATGATAAGTCCTCGGGGTTGGATATAGACAGTTCTGTTAAATTAACATGGTTTGTAAGTGCACTCTAGCGAGTCAGTGAAGCCAAACGTTTCCCAGTTGATTGAGCAGACTCGATTATGCGCGGGCATTGCCTTGTACGGCAATTGGTGGTTAAGTCGGATCAGGGAATGCCAGGCGCTGGGAATTCTGAGAGGTTCCGGAGCACATGAACATTGAACACCTACTGGCTATTTGATCGCTAGACCCTAAGGAACAGTTGGAGCAGGACATGTCGAAAATAACCAAAAAAACACTATTTTTTTACGGCTTGACAGACCTGCCTATTGCCATGTCACTGTTCCCGGTTATGGTGTTCATCCCTCGCTTCTATGCCAGTGATCTGGGCGTTCCTCTGGTATTGCTTGGCACTATTTTGTTTTTTGTGCGATGGAGCGATGTGATAACGGATCCCTTGATGGGGTATATCAGTGATCATACGCGTTCGCGCTTTGGTCGGCGTAAAATCTGGATTGTCCTGTCCACTCCGCTGATGATGTTATCGGTGTATCAGCTTTTCCTGCCGCCACAAGATGCGGGGGCTTTGCACCTGGCTCTTTGGAGTGTGCTGCTGTCCATTGCTATTACGATGATGCTCATTCCCTATTACGCCTGGGGAGCTGAGTTATCCAAGGATTACAATGAACGATCCCGGATTACCGGGAGCCGGGGTATGTTCAGTGCTCTAGGTTCTCTGGTGGCACAATTGATCCCGGCACTCGCTTTGCTGCTATTTGGTATTGGTGGCACCAGTGTCGTGCTGCAATTGGTTGGACTTACCATGCTGGTGCTGATGCCGATTTGCGTTACCCTGACCGTAGTGAACGTGCCCGAGGCAGAATATGAACCCGCAGCTGAGCGGGTGACGGTGTCCGAAGGGTTACAGTTGATGATGTCAAATGGGCCGTTTAAGCGGCTGATACTGGCTTTTATGATCGGCTCGATTGGCCTGAATATAACCACGCCGTTATATATTTTCTTTATAGCTGATGTCCTGCAGGCAGAGGATAAAGCCATCTATATGCTCAGCGTCTTTTATATTATGAATATCTTAGCCGTACCTTTCTGGGTCTGGTTGGCCAAAATAGTGGGCAAGCACAGAGCTTATCTGGCCTCCTTTTTTGTCCTGGCCTTGGCCCATCCTTTTTATCTTCTCCTCGGACAAGGGGATTTCTGGTGGATGCTGCCGATGACAATGATGACAGGCTTTGCTGCCGGCGGCTTCTCGCAGACCCTGCCGAATTCTATGAAAGCTGATGTCATTGACCTGGATACCCTGCAGACCGGGGAAAACAGAGCTGCCCAGTTCTTCTCGGCCTGGTCTTTTGCTCAGAAAGCCACGGCTTCTCTGGGAGGTGTCATTGCTTTATTTGGCCTGAGTTTAGTTGGTTTTGAAGCAGGTGAAGGTTCGGCTAATGGTGCTGACGAATTGTTCGGGCTACGGTTTCTGTTTTCAACCTTTCCTTCGGTGTTCTTCCTTACAGGCGCGGCTATCGTCTGGAATTATCCCATCACAGAAGAGCGACACGCAGAAATCCGTGTTGGCATAGCGGAAAAGGCATCAGGATTGAAGTGACCTGCTGGCATCTGTAATGACATGGTATGTTCTCGGATAGCCTGTTTGGGATCTGGTTAACGGCGCCTGAGTGGTTGCACATAGTCTTAATCGACACTGCATGTTGCCAGTTACAATGGTCTAAGGGTGCATAAAAGATAAAGCTAAGGAGAGCGAAATGCAGGAATCGATCGGAAAGATACCGGATTTACAGGGACTCGCACATCGATCTGCCATAATGGAATTATTATCCAGTCACAGCCGCTGTCTTGATCGGCTTGATGCTGCCGGTCTGAAAGCCCTGTACTGGCCTGAAGCGCAGGTGGACTACGGCGGATTCAAGGGATCTGCGCATGAGTTTGCCGGGATCGTGATGGTTGCCCTGCAGAAACAGTATGAGTTAACCCAACACCGGGTGAGTAATACGCTGATTCGCTTTGAGGCAGATACTGCCTTTACCGAGAGTTATGTATTTGCAAAGCACCTAGTCAAGGACAGGAATTCTGAAATGGTGTTCTCGGGTCGCTATCTGGACCAGTTTGAATTGCGTGAACAGTTCTGGAAGTTCTGGCATCGACATGTGGTCATGGACTGGAGTCGAACATGGGCGGTTGAAGACGAGCGTGATGCCCCGTCCTTAAAGGCTTTGTCGAAAGGGTCTCAGGATGCCGCTGATTTATCCTGGCATTACCTGCCATAAACTATCGAGACAGAATAAATGAGTTCTAGAAAAGGAATAAACAGCATGGAAGATGTTTTGCAAAGGGTGGTAGCGAAACAGGAAATTTATGAATTGTCCTGTCGATACAGTCGCGGCCTGGATCGTCTCGATCGGGAGCTGCTACTGTCGGTCTTTACTGAAGGTGCCTATTGTGAATACGGTTTCATCAACAGTAATCCAACACTATTTGTGGATTATGCCTTGAATGCGCTGAGTAACCACCTTGCCAATCAGCATATGGTGGGAAATCACTTGATTGAATTTGAAGGCGAACAGGCTTTTGGTGAAATTTACTTTAATGCCTATCACAAGTTCGAAACAGGTGGAATTAATCAGGATATGATAATTGCCGGTCGGTACCTGGATCGATACGAGATCGAAGATGGTCAATGGAAGATGGCTTATCGCAGTGAGCGAGTTGACTGGAGTCGTTCAGGGCCTAGCCAGGACCCTTATTTTGACAATGCACCCAAAACGCTATTGGGTGAACGTCAGGACGATGCCGTATACCGACGCGACAATCGATGCTGGCCGGAATAAATAAGTCGTTGCCACAGCCGTTGTTTCGGGTTCCTGCTTAATCACCCTTCCTGCCTGCTAAATCTTGGTATTAATTCGTGTTTCTGAATCTTCCACTGGCCATCAACCTTGACCAGTTCGGTGCGGTAGGTCGCCCAGAGCGTGAACGTTTTACCGGGTTCGTCCTTAAGGCAGTGTAAAGCCCTGACATCTGTCCTTGTGGTGGCTTTTTCCCCTTTGATGACGGCAAGTTGCGGACCGAGCATATGCTGGGTAGCACCGTATTTTGACAATGCCTTGCGAACGAAGTCCATCCAGTTATTAAGCCCATATACCGGTTCTGGCCCCATGCCGAGTACCGTAACATCCTCACTAAAACAGTCGTGATATTGATCGAAGTCTCGATCGTCGACGCCGGCAGCGTAATTTAACATCACATCCTGTAGAGCGGTGCGCTCTTGTGCTTCATTATAATCCATGTTCTCTCCTGAATAGCGATCAATGTTGCTTTTAATCGGCCGTCTGCTGCATGCCAGAGCTTTCAACATAACGCAGGAATTGTCGAATTGCGACGTCTTTATACTCGGTGAGCGAATTTAAGGTGTCGCCTGCCAGTGCCGTTGTTAGGCCTGTGATTTGAGAATGCTATCCAGGTAATCGGCACTCTCCAGCTCGATTACAGAGAGTGCTTCCAGATCCAGGGTCTTGTCGGGGTAGGCCGGGACGAATGCCGGCCAGGCCCGGGCGCCTTGTCTTTCCGCGGCTGCCTGAATCGTCATTTGTTCAATCGTGCTCAGGCCTTCGAAGACATCAAAATAAGCCTGTTTTGCCTGGGGGATGAATTTGTCTACAAGTTTCCGGTGCTGTCTGGGAATTGGTAGCAGGCTATCGATGCTATCAGCGATTTCCTCCTCTCGGGCGGCGCAGGCTAGGAGCCCGGCGCGGTGCTGCGGCACAGCCTCGGCCCAGCCACGATAACGTTCTGCCGCGCCTCTTTCTAAGATAGCGAGAGCCCCGGGTTTGGCTTCAGCTGGGATATGGGAAAGATAGGGGGCCAGGAGTTCACCGAACATTGGAATAGTAGGCTTGTTCATCGATTACGGTTCCTAAATTTCTGCAGTGTCATGGTCTGCCGTTAGCGTTGATGCCAACAAGCACAGGTAGGGTTCTGTCGGTCGCTGTCAGGGTTCGCTCTCGCAGCGATGGCTGCGACAGCGATCGGCAACGAGTAGAGCGATCCCCACCCCAGTTAATCTTCTCAAATTGTCCTGCTACAGCTAAATTAGCGTCACTGGCTGATAATAGCAACATTGGTAGAGTTAACCGCAGATAATAACCGCTGCAACGTGCGCGACGGGCCGGTAAATTCATATTGTCAGAGGCTAAAGACTGAGGGTTATTTCGGGGGGGGGAGAGTTAAGGTTAGCAAGCGCTTACCCCGGGTGCCTGGGCCGGGGGCACTGGAATTAATGAATATGACGCTGATTCAATGGCAATTCCAAACTACGTGCCAGGTAAGTGACTGAGAAACCCTTCCCGGAGGTCAGATAGACCTGCTAATGATATGAGAAACTGGTATCTCTGGCTGGTTCTGTTGGGGTGAGCGCGTTACCATCTGCCACATTCGTGCAATGGCGGCGCCCAGATGCAAGGCTGCCTGTTCATGATGTAAGATTGGGTCACAGTTTCAGGCTTAATAACCCATGATTGCTGTACAGAGGGTGTCAATAATTTCTGATGGTTGTTATCTGGTGGTTGTTAAATGAAAGAAGATTTTTTTTCGGGATTTGACGAAAATCCTTTTCATAGGTATTTAGGTTTGACTCTGGTGGAAGCAAAGCCGGACTGCGTGCGTTTACGCCTGGTCAAAACTCAGACCACACCGACCGGTATCGCCGGCAGTGTCAATGGCGGGGTGGTGGCAACAATGGTTGATATGGCTGCTGTTGCAGCCGTTTTCAGTAATCTTGCTGAAGGCGCTATTCCGGCAGGCACGGCAGATATAAACGTGACATACCTGCGACAGGCGCAGGGCGCATGGATTGAGGCGCATGCTGAGGTGATCAACCGGGGCAGGCAACTCTGCGCTGTGGAGGTCAGCATCGTTAATGAGGACGGTCAAATCAGCGCCCGAGGTCGGGTGCTTTATGCCTTTAAAACTGCATCCGGCTAATTTTCCATGCGGTTGTGGGAGCTGAGCGGTAAAAAGAGGTGGGCTCGGAGCGCATTAAAAGCCATGTCAACCGCCGGTACCAGCCAGTAAAACTGTCGAAAAACACACGAGAGTGATATCAAGGCTTCGTCCATGGAACCGGAATCTGTATCAGAAACAGTTTGCGATAGCATTGCAGAATGAAGTTGTGGAAGCATTACCACCCTGGTCAACCGGAATAAATTTACCCTGGGCGTAGACCTGGATTACTGCCTGCTGCAGGGTTTTGCTGTGCTGGTTAAAGTCCAAGTATTCCAACATCATGGCTGCTGAAAGTATTGTTGCGGTGGGATTAATGATATTAAGCCCGGCTATATCCGGCGCCGTACCGTGAGCGGATTCAAAATAGGCGTAATCGTCTCCATAGCAGCCAGAAGGGGCCAGACCCAACCCACCAATCAGGCCAGCAGCCCCATCGGACATAATATCGCCATACAGGTTGGGCATGACGACAACGTCAAGGGCCTGAGGATTGGAGATCATCCTGCAGAGAAAGTCATCGATAATAAAGGTTTCAAATTCTATGTCAGGATAGCTCGAGGACATCTGCAGGCCGATGTCTCTGAATAAGCCATCTACCTGACTCAGCATATTGTATTTTGAAGTCAAGGTGACTTTTTTTCCGCCCGCTCTTTTTGAGGCTAATTCAAAGGCATATCGAATGATTCTTTCTGAACCCGATTCAGTAATGGCTTTAATGGCATATCGGCCTGCACCTAAATCCGACAGGCTTGAGCGGGCGTGCTTAGAATAGAAATTGAGGGCGTGTAAGTCTTCAATATTTCCTTCCAGGCCCAGATACAGATCTTCAAGGTTTTCCCTGACGATAATAAAGTCAATGCCTTGGGGATTAGCCATGGGAGATTTGTATCCCGGTATCCATTGGCATGGCCGGACATTGGCATAAGTCTGTTTTCCCCAGCGCAGGTAAAAAAGCGCCGCGGTACTCTGGCCACTGGTAGATCCAAAGAAGGTGGCATCAGCGGCATCAATGCTTGCTATGGTTTCGTCGGGAAGCATCTTTCCGTATGCTTTTTCAGCCGCTTCGCCGATCAGCGGAAATTCAAAATCAATGGCAAGTTCAAGTTTCTTTAAGAGATCGACAGTGGGTTTCATAACTTCCGGTGATGCATCATCACCATTGAATACGGTAACTCGCTTGCGCTGCATGGTGCTGTCCCCTGTGTGTCTGGATCGTTACTGTTTGGCGTAGTATGGTGCGTAAGTATTACAAAAAGCGAGAGGGTTTTGTCGTGCAATATGAAAAGATAACGGTTGATGCCAGCATCGGCCCTGTTGGCGCGGTCATTGATGGGGTTGATTTGTCGCAGAAGTTGAGTGAGCAGGTAATTGTTGAAATTCACCAGGCATGGCTGCAGCATCATGTTGTGTTTTTTAGAAATCAGGAGCTTTCACCAGTACAGCAAGCCGATTTTGCCGCCTGTTTTGGGGAACTTGATATTTAT
The DNA here is from genome assembly GCA_028822125.1 of Pseudomonadales bacterium. GTDB lineage: Bacteria > Pseudomonadota > Gammaproteobacteria > Pseudomonadales > Azotimanducaceae > UBA9926. The sequence continues at coordinate 6,573 of JAPKEK010000010.1, forward strand.
CCTTTCATGCAGGCGGTAGAGGACCATCCAAATGTGATTCCGATTATAAAGGAGTCAACCACCGAACTTAATTTTGGTGGCGCCTGGCATACTGATACGTCCTACAAGGAAAGGCCACCCAAGGCGACGGTGCTTTATGCGATGCAAGTTCCTGATGAAGGAGGAGATACCCTGTTTGCCGATTGCACTGCTGCCTGTGACAGCCTGAGTGCTGGCATACGCTCGTCTCTGCAGGCGCTTACCGGGATTTATTCAGCCAAGATGGTGCACGGAATCGGCGGCGGTTATAACCAGGTCGCTGCTAAAAAGGGCCTGGGACAGGCCTATGGCGGTAATGCTGATTTCGCTGAATCAGAAGTTGAACATCCCCTTATTCGAATCCATGCCGAGACAGGCAGAAAGAGTATCTTCTGCAGTAAGCCGCATACACATCGAATCAAGAACTGGACCCGTGAAGAAAGCCTGGCAGTGTTTGGTTTTCTTACCCAGCACCTGACCCAAGATCGGTTTGTAACACGCTTCAAGTGGGAAAATGGTTCTCTGGCCATGTGGGATAATCGCTGTGTTTTTCACCATGCTTTGAATGATTATCAAGGCCAGCGTCGTCATATGCACCGAGTCATTCTCAAGGGTGAGAAACCAGTTTAACGGCCAGTTGTCCATGGCTTGCGCTTGTGGGGTCAAGCAGTTACTTTGGTGTTTTTAGGGTTAGCAGGAATTGAAAATGGAGTTACAGGATAAGGTGGTCGTGATCACAGGCGGCAGTGGTGGTATTGGCAAGGCCATGGCGGTCGCTTTTATTGAGCAGGGCGCCAGGGGGATTGTCCTGGCAGACCTGAATCAGAAGCAGGTTGAAGCAACCGCAGCAGAACTGGGATGTACTGGCCTGGCCTGCGATGTTACCCAGGAGGGCGATGTTCAGGCATTGGTTGACAGGACCCTGAAGCAGTATGGCCAGATTAACTTGTTTTGTTCTAACGCCGGCGCCGGGGGGAGTGGATTGCTGACCGATGCCAGCAATGAGGTTTGGCAGAGGCAGTGGGAATTACATGTCATGTCGCATGTCTATGCCGCTCGCGCTGTACTCCCTGCTATGCTCGAGCGAGGTGATGGATACTTATTAAACACAGCTTCTGCTGCTGGATTGTTAGCCGCGATGGGTTCGGGGCCTTATTCAGTAAGTAAAGCTGCGGCGGTAAAATTAGCAGAATTCATTGCTATTACCCATGGTGATGAGGGTATTAAGGTGTCCGTCCTGTGTCCTCAGGGGGTCAATACAGCAATGGCACCAAAAAGGCTGGGCGATGGCCAGACCGATGGTATTATCGAACCGGAAGCGCTGGCAGCAACCGTGGTAGAGACGCTGCGAGAAGAACGTTTTTATGTATTGCCACATCCTGAAGTGGGCGATTATGTCAGGCGTAAGGGTGATGATATCGATCGCTGGCTGCACGGTATGAGGCGCCTGAAGAGAAGCACCTCTGAGAATGAATAGTGTTAGTCGTTGAAATTGATGGGCTTTAGTTTTATCAAAGCGTCCTTGCTGAAAATTCAACCCAGATCTTTGAGGGGTTTTTTGTTTCTCAGCAAAGTCAGGGGGATCAACAGGAAAGGTAATAACTTCTCATAGTGCATGGGTAACAGTCGTTGTGCTATATCCATCATTTTCGCGTCCAGGCCAATGAATATCCGGGTACGCTTTTTTTTGACACCCTCAAGAATGATTTTAGCCGCTCTGCTGGGGTGCATGCCGTTGGTTCTGAACATTTCAGCCATCTCGTCTTTTGATCCGGCGGTATCAATAAGGGATTGTCTGTTTTTAATCTCTTGCTCATTGAAGCGCGAATTGTTGACAATGTTAGTGCCGATGTGGCCCGGGTGGACGCAGTGAACCTGAATGGGGCTATCTTTGTGCTCCTTGGCTAGGCTTTCCGTGAATCCTCGTACTGCAAATTTAGTGGCGTGATAGACAGATTGATTTGCTACAGCGATCATGGCAAATATTGAAGACGTGTTAATAATGGCGGCTTCAGGTCGCGCTTTCAACAAGGGCATGAATGCTCGCGTCAGATTGATTACACCATGAAGATTGATGCCCATGGCCCAGTCCCAGTCTGCTTCAGGCATGGATTCAAAAGAAGAGCCAACGGTTACGCCTGCATTGTTGAACAACAGGTCAATTTTACCATGCCGTTCCAACACCTTCTCTGGCAGGGCCTGAACGGCCTTTTTATCTGCTACATCCAGATTGTGGCTGGACACAGCAACGTTATAATTTTTCAGCATGTCCTTGGTTTCACTGAGGGTTTCTCCGTTGATGTCACAGATGACGACATCGGCGCCGGATCGGGCCAGCAGTATGGCCAGATAGCGTCCCATGCCTGAGCCGGCGCCGGTAATCAGGGCTACTTTATTGGCGAAGCTTTTCATTGTGCTGCACTCCCTTGAAATTTTTTCGGGTTGTTAGCCAGACTAACATGTGCGACTGGCTTAAGGCAGTACGGCTGCTTGTCAGTATCGGGCTCAGCCGTCTATGGCTGTCAATCGGCGTGGATAATTCTTTGCAGTTTTTCGACCGCATCCTGATGGCGGCTGATCTCTGCCGGGCCGAAATCGATTTCCGGGGCGTCTAGCAGTTGGAAATGATTGAATTGATCCTTACCTGCAACCAGCACAGCGGTATCGGGGCCTTTGGTTTGTTGTACATGGCTGGCACAGTAGCGCAGAACCATGCCAATGCGTCGATCGCTAGTCTGGTTGGGACCGCTACCATGGATTAACCTGACATGATGGATCGACATTTCACCGGCTTTTAACGGAATGGTTGCAGCTGATTTCAGATCCAGTTTTTCGCTGATGGTCTGGCCGCGGCTGAGCAGGTTATTTTTCTCATAAGTATTGTCGTGGCTATACAGTTTTCCCTGATGGCTACCCGGAATAAATGTCATGGGACCTGTTTCAAGCCCGGCATCTGATAAGGCAATCCAGACGGTTGCGATATCGTGCGGTTCAAGGCCCCAGTAGTTTGCGTCCTGGTGCAAGCTGACATGCATCTCATCGCCGGGCTCTTTGATAAACCACTGGGTAGACCAGAGTAGCAGGTCTGGTCCTAGCAGATCTGTCAGAGGATTAACAATTCTCGGGTCGTTGACGACGCGCCAGGCCCAGCGCTGTAATAAGTGCAGATCGGTAGGCTTAACCAGCGAATTTTCGCCGAACCGGTTTTCAAAAGCTTCCAGTTCAGACCTTAACTGGCGTGCTTGGGAAGTCGAAAACAGTCTGACAGGTGCAAGAAAGCCACGCTGCGCATAATCAAACTGTTGCCTTCTGGTTAACTGGTAGGGCATCGAGTTCATGATTTTCAAAGAGCAAGAGAGCTGAACATAGCACACCCTTGAACCGGTAATAAATATCAGTTTACGATTCCCTCGGGCGGAAATGGGTTCGGCCTATGTTTGACAGTGCTTAATAACCAGCGAAAAGGGAGGCGGACTATCTCAGTTAAAGCGCTTAAGTCCAGTGCCTCGCCCCTGCAAACCCTGTTTAAAGGGACTCAGAGGATGTATATCGTTCGATCGGTGAGCCTTGATCTGTTACTGTCGTGAACGTCATACAGTAAGGCAATTAAAAGACTGATCAAGGGGCTGCTGATGTCAGGTAACCAGAACAACGCGAATACTGGAATGGCCAGGCCGGGGAAACCTGGACGTTGAACCAGATTAAATTGGATTGCATGCTGAACCCGCTTGCAGCTGAAGTCGTCAGGATTGCAGCGGCAATACCGGGTGAACGGGTTATGGATATAGGTTGCGGTGATACCAGTATTGCTTTAGCCAGGATAGCTGCAGTCGTTAAGGGTATTGATCTGTCCAGGCCCATGTTACGCCTGGCAAGTCAGAGGGCGAAATCCATACAAGGCGTTACCTTTACCCAGGCGGATGCAGCGGTTGTGCCCTTTGCACAGTCTGTTCAGCTTTTATTTTCTCGATTTGGTGTGATGTTCTTCGAGGGTCCGATTAAGGCTTTTAGTCACCTCCACAGTGGCCTCAGCGAGGAGGGTAGGCTGGTGTTTATCTGCTGGCAGAAACCCAGCGCTAATCCGTGGATGTCCCTGGCAGGTAGAGCATTGCAACCTTTTCTACCAGCGCCTGTTTCACCGCCGGATCCCCGGGTCCCGGGCCATTTGCCTTCTCTGATCCAGCTTATGTAGAAGACCTGCTGGTCAAAGCTGGTTTCAATGAAATCGTCATAGAGTCGCTCAAAAAGGATCTGGAAGTGGCGGATACCTTGGACGAGGCACTGATCATACTGGGCCAGGTTGGCCCCGCCGCCAGAGCGATGGCTGAGTTGTCTGGAGATGATTTTAAAAAAGCGCTCGATGCGGTGAGAACGGTACTTCAGGATCATATGAGCGTTCAGGGATTGTGGCTGGGGTCAGCGGTTTGGCTGGTATCGGCTCGGTTTTAAAAAGGCCCATCGCATCAGTGCAGCTGGACTAGCAGAAAATCAGGCTGCCTCAATAAAGCAGGCTGGTTAACACATCCTCTAAAAGGAAGTAATAATGGATATGAAAGGAACAGTGAGTATCGTGACTGGTTCGTCCTCTGGAGTTGGTGCCGCCACGGTACGTCTGCTGGCAGTACGGGGAAGTCATGTCGTGGTTAATTATTCTAAAAGTGCGCCAGCTGCAGAGCAGGTTGCAGAAGAATGTCGGGTTCTCGGTGCTGAGGTACTGGTTTGCCGGGCCGATGTCAGCATAGATGCCGATTGTAGAAAGTTAGTTGATGAAGCTGTTGCCCGGTGGGGGCGCCTGGACGTCCTGGTCAATAATGCCGGGACAACCAAATTTGTGGCGCATGGTGATTTTGATGGTCTTGATAGCGATGATTTTAAAGCTATATATGGTGTGAATGTCATTGGTCCATTCCAGATGGTCAGGGCTGCCAGGCAGGCGTTAACGGCATCAGGTGACGCTGCTGTGGTCAATGTGGCGTCAGTAGCTGGGGTTAAGGGGGTGGGATCTTCAATTGCTTATGCTGCCTCAAAAGGCGCATTGATAACCATGACAAAATCACTGGCACGGGTGCTGGGACCAGAGATTCGGGTCAACACGGTCTGCCCGGGTTTTATTGAAGGTGATTGGCTGGCTCAGGGAATGGGCCAGGAGGCCTATGATCGTACCCGGCAGGTGTTGCTGTCGCGCGCCCCTCTGCAGTCAGTCTGTACCCCAGAAACCGTTGCCCAGTCGATTCTGTCTTTTATAGATAGTCACGCTGTGGTGACAGGGCAACACCTGGTTTTGGACGGAGGGCAGCTGTTGCTGTAGTTAGAGCTCTTGGGTCCGAGAGGTTCAGCTGCGCTTGCCTATCATGGCATCAAAGCACGGCTAGCCCAAGCCAGTCGGTTTGCAGGAGAGGTGGTTTTTCTACTTCGGCAGTTGCACATTAGTGTAAGGTAACCTAGAACCTGATAGAGGAAATCGACCATGAGAATGCTGCTACTCCTGGGCTCCATGTTATGTGCGTGCCTGACCCATGCCGAGCAGAGTCTGCTTGGCTTCGATGCTGAATCTGCTGCCATACAACGTCAACTGGAACAGCGCTTCGACCAACGTCTATCACGAGCAGACCAGGATGCCTGGTTACGAGAACTTTCTGCAAAACCCCATCACGTTGGTTCTGAGGCTGGCCAGGTAGTTGCGCAGACCATCAGCAAGTGGTTGTCTTCCTGGGGATATGATACGGCAATAGAGACTTATCAGATTCTATTGCCTACACCTAAGGTAAGAAAGCTTGTTCTGATCGAACCCGAAAAGATGGCGGCCGGGCTCAGTGAGGATACCCTGCCTGAGGACCCAAGTACGGCGATTCGAGAAGATTTGCTGGCACCTTACAATGCCTTTTCAGCCGATGGCAGCGCAGAAGGGGAGCTGGTTTTTATCAATTATGGCAGGCCAGAGGATCACGAATTACTGGCGCGTTATGGTATTAGTTTAGAAGGTAAAATCGCCATTGCTAAGTATGGCAAGTCGTGGCGCGGCATCAAGCCGAAACTGGCCGCTGAGAAAGGCGCAGTTGCTACCATTATTTACTCAGATCCGGCAGACGATGGCTACGGCAAAGGCGATGTATACCCCCATGGGGCTTACAAACACGCATCGGCTGTACAACGTGGTTCAGTAATGGATATGCCGGTTTATCCCGGTGATGTTTTAACCCCAGGGCAACCAGCCATTGCCGGCACAGAGCGGCTGGCGATGGAAGACGCCGTTACCATTACCAGGATTCCTGTTTTACCTGTTTCCTACCAGGATGCCCTGCCGCTGCTGAAAGCCATGGGCGGATCGGTTGTGCCGCAGGAATGGGTGGGCGGCCTGCCAATTACCTATCATCTTGGGCCAGGGCCTGCGCGGGTGAGACTGACCCTGGAATTCAATTGGGACAGGGTGCCGGCCTACAATGTGATCGCACGGTGGCCAGGGTTCCAGTATCCGGAGGAATGGGTCATACGCGGCAATCATCATGATGGCTGGAATCATGGTGCTGCCGACCCGTTGAGTGGTTTGGTCGCCTTACTGGCTGAAGCCAAAGCGGTGGCCAGTCTCATTCGAGAGGGCTACCAGCCATCCAGGACGATCGTTTATGCTGCCTGGGATGCCGAAGAACCCGGCTTGATAGGATCGACAGAATGGGTAGAACATCACGCCCAGAAGCTCAGCAAGCAGGCAGTTGCGTACATCAATACAGATGGCAACAGTCGGGGGTTTCTCAACGCGGGAGGTAGCCACTCATTGGAAAAATTCGTCGACGAAATTGCAGCGGCTGTAGAAGACCCGCAGACCGGTGTGTCCGTCAAAGCAAGGCTGAAAGCAAGACTTGCTACCAGTCAGTTTGCTTCGGGTGAGGAAGATGCTGAACGGGATGGACTCAGGCTTTATCCACTGGGTTCAGGTTCCGACTATACGCCTTTCCTGCAGCATCTGGGTATCGCTTCATTGAACCTGGGCTTTGGCGGAGAAGGATCCGGGGGCAGTTATCACACCCTTTATGATACCTACCAGCATTACACCCGTTTCCGCGATCCTGGATTGGTCTATGGTAATACGCTGGCTCAGGTTGCAGGCCGTGCCACCCTTCGCCTGGCAAATGCGGCGCAGCTACCTTTTGAGTTTACCCATCTGGTAG
>JAPKEK010000491.1 GCA_028822125.1 Pseudomonadales bacterium
GGTGGTTCATTGCCCGAGTTCCTTTTGCGCATCGGTTCCTTTTCGGCAGATAACGATAGATCTGGAAAGCGATCCGTCACCTGCTTATAAAACGGTTTGTCATCCAAGACGAAATACAGGAACCAGTAGGACGTGAATACCACCGACGGCATCAGGAACAAGCCAACAACTGCCAGGGCCCTGATTTTCCAAGTATCTATACCCAGATGACCTGCGATCCCGGCACAGACTCCAGCAATTTTTTTCTGTGACCTGTCTCGATACAGGTGGCCCCGTTTTTTTCGATTGCCGATACCATATCTCTTGCGTCGGGAACCTGAGCGACCTCGATGGTAGGCCCGCGCGCGCGCACCTGCTGTCACCTCCTCAGCATCCGCATCACTTGCACCTTGGCTGGTCTCAGCTGAAACAACGTCATCGTCTCCATCGTTGACATCATCGTACCTGTCGCCCCTGTGAAATTCATAGTCTGTCTGCCGGCCCGAATAGCTCGAACCCTGTCGTTTAGACGCCAATTTCCGGGTGCCTTTCTGGCCATCCAGCCAGGTCTGCAGACGGTCGACAAAAAGTTCGAAAAAGTCATCAACCCGGCCTTCTATTGACTGATGCCCGCCATTTCCCCGCGAACTGCGGCGTGTAGAGCCCGTTCTGCCATATCGATTTCTACTCCGCCCATGCTTTTCGGATGATCTTCTGATTACCATTTATCGTTCCAATCCCTGCTTGTGTTTGCAATACGATGCAAAGTTCTCTATGCAGTTTTATTTTTCACGCCACTGGGGGTGCTCTGAATCCAGTATCGATTCCAGTGACTGAATGCGTTGCGCCATCTTATTCGCCGTTTCCATCATTTCCTCTAGATCAGCCTGTTCGTCAATACTCAACCCATGTACCAGTTTGGTTTTATATCTATAGTGGAAAAAAACCCATGCCGGAATAACCGCGCCAACAAACACGATGGTAGTAATAAAAATGGCTTCAATGATGTCCATGCTATCCTCATTTATTGGCTCAGAATGCCGGCTAAATAAAATTTCCCTGTTATTCAGACTGGGCCTGTTCAAGCCCACTCATTTTCGCCTTTAGTTCTGCTAGATCGGCGTTGATTTGCTCATCACGCTCCAATTCTGCAATCTCTTCCGACAGACTTCTCTGACCCAGTTCAAACGCTTCCACCTCACCTTCCATATCATCAATTCTTCGCTCAAATCGATCAAATTTAGTCAGCGCCTCATCGATGTTTACGGTATGTAACTGGCGCTTCACACCCATACGGGATTTTGCTGTATCACCTCTCAAGATTAACGCTTTCTGACGGAGTTTTGCATCCTTGAGTTTCTGCTGCAACTGAGCCACGTCACCGCTGAGTTTTTCAAGGCTGTCGCTTACCTGCTGCAATTCACTCTCCAGGGTTATTGAGGCTTCCTCACAATTGCGCTTCTCTTTTAACGCCGCTCGAGCCAGGTCTTCGCGATCCTTTGATATCGCGACCTCCGCCTTCCTTTCCCACTCTACGATTTCACTGCTCCACCTCTCTGATTTGCGTCCCAGTTCTTTTTTATCGGCTATCAGTTTTGCTGACTGGGTTCTTACTTCCACCAGCGTTTCCTCCATCTCCTGGATAATCAACCTGACCATCTTTTCCGGGTCTTCGGCTTTATCTAAAATAGAATTAATATTGGCGTTAATAATATCTGTAAATCTTGAAAATATACCCATTATGCATCTCCTATCGCTAGTGCTTCAAAACCTATAGCAGTATTAAAAGCTCACTCTCTGTGTTAATCCCGGTAATTCAGAAGGGTTCAAGCAAGTTGGATCCGTTCTGCAACCTTTGTTGTTACTCATTCTGCCGAACCCTGAAGCACCGGCATTGTCATAGAGTGATTCACAAAATGTGCCAGGTTTTGCTCCAATCTAACTCATTGATTATTCGACCCTTTTTTAAATCGCATCTTTTTATTGTCAATTAATTGAAGTATTTCACTAAATATCTGGCGAATTTCACCAACCAATAGGCCAGAATAGCCAAATGAGCCCCTGCTGAGCAAAGTAATGACCAATGAAACCAGTATTAATGATCGTCTGATCGGTGAATCGCCCGCATTTCTCGAAGCACTGGATTGGGTTTCAAAAATAGCCCCTCTGGGCAAGCCCGTACTGGTGGTAGGCGAGCGCGGTACTGGCAAGGAGTTAATTGCTGCCCGGATCCACTACCTATCCCAACGCTGGGATCAGGAGTTCATTAAGCTGAACTGTGCTGCCATCAATGATACCTTGCTGGAAACTGAATTATTCGGCCATGAAGCCGGTGCATTTACAGGAGCCCAGAAACGCCACAGTGGACGGTTCGAACGGGCCCATGGCGGCACACTGTTTCTTGACGAGCTTGCAACAACGTCGTCAATGGTGCAGGAAAAACTGCTCAGGGTCATCGAATACGGCGAATACGAAAGAGTCGGAGGCAGTAAAATGATGACCGCTGACGTGCGCCTGATTGCAGCCACCAATCTTGATCTCCCTGGTCTGGCCAGCGCAGGGCAATTCAGACAAGACCTGTTGGATCGCCTGGCTTTCGACGTTATTACCCTGCCGCCGCTGCGTGCTAGGCAGGAAGACATTCTGCTGCTGGCCGAACACTTTGCGGTACGCATGGCAACGGATCTGGAACTCGATTATTTCCCCGGGTTTACCAATGCAGCGGTCGATACTATGCACAACTACCTTTGGCCAGGAAATGTCAGGGAACTGAAAAACGCTATTGAAAGAAGCCTGTACCGACATGAACGGCTGAGCCACCCTGTGGATGAGATCATACTGGATCCGTTCCGATCCCCCTACCGACCCGGGACTGAGGCACAAAAAGCAGTTCAGCCGGACACTGAGAGAGCACCTCCCTCCAC
>JAPKEK010000492.1 GCA_028822125.1 Pseudomonadales bacterium
ATCAGTTCTGCCTTCGTTTAAGATACTACGGTACGTCAAGATACGTCTGCAGTGCGGTCAGCACGACCTCTGGTCCTGATCGCCGCTGGTAGTTTTCCGACTGATCTATCCACAAAACCTCACCATCACTGCTCACCAACAAGGTTGTGGGTACTGGCAATCCTTCGACATCATCACCAGGCATACTTGTAAGAACAAGCTGATTGCGCAGGCCAAAGGCGTCGGTCACTGCAAGGTTTCTATCTGACAACATTCGTGCCTGGAGGCGATGTACCCCTCGTTTTTTTCGAATCACTTCCGGTGTATCTGTACTGATTGTAAGCACCTGCACATCCCGCTTCTCGAACTCTTTCTGTAGTTCTGCCCATCGCCGTAACTCGGCGACACAATAGGGTCACCAATGACCACGAAAAAACTTGATCAGCGTGGGGGCGCCTGCAAGGTCCGCCGAGTTGAAGCGGTTACTTGCGTCATCCAGAGCAATGAAATTGGGAATCGTGTCACCGACACGAATGGGATTGTCGGCAACCTGTTGAGGGCTGACCCAGATGGTGAACGGCAGAAACAAACCCATCAAAATGGCCAGGACAGAGGGTATTCCACCATACCAGCGTGTTCCGACTACAAACGCTGCAACTCCAATTGCGGCCGCCAGCACAAACACTATCACGAACAGCGTTCTATCCTCCGGGATAGCTACCATGTTGGCCTGGCGAAACCAGAGTAGCCACGTTAGCGCCGCGACCGCGAGCCCAATAAATCCGAGACTCGTACCAAGCTTCTTTCTGTTAGTCATCATCGTATTCATCTCTTAAGTCAAGCTACCTTCCCGGTCGTTCTCTGAGGCTAACTGTTCACTTCTGGCAATTCGCTTCCAGGGATCGACATGATTGGATGGCAGTCGTGACCCTAGCAGTGGCTGCAGCGGATGGTAACCGGCAACCAGGCCAACCTCTTTACTCCGACCCCTGGCCTCTCTCATACACTTTAGGGTTCGACCACATTGAAACCTGACTTGAAGACATCCATATGTCCAAAGATTGATGTTAACCCGCCAATGTTTCCTGTAAGCGTAACTCGGCCCGCCTGAATTTCATCTTGAATCGAGGTTGTCTGACCCACAATACCGATAAGTCCCTCCCTTGTAATAGCGATGGATAATTCGGAATCGTTGTCATGAATCCCCTTGCTGTAAGACAAGGTCCTATTAGAAAGACAAAGTAGCCACTTCTCGTTAATATCGGTAAAGGTCCAGTTTATAGCGGTGGATATTCCACCGACTTCTTCTGATTTAAGCCGAATAGAAATGGTGTCGAAAACCTGCTCAATGGTCATTGCCGCAAGCAACCCCGTTGCCCTTACCGCCCCACCGCCGAGATCAGGTGCGCCTTGGCGCAGTTCTTGCGCACCGTTTAAATAGGCATTACGAAAGGTTGAAGATTCGGCCTGGTATCCTAACTGCTCAAGCGCATCGGCTTGCATGTCTCTCGCGGCTTGATTATTGGGTTCAGCAAAAACCAAATGATTAGTCACTTCGACAACCCATCGATAATCACCCTCATCAAAGGCTTTGCCCGCATTTTTTAGTAACGCTTCAGCACCACCTGCCAACGTTACATACCGTTGGCCTGCCTCAACCGGAGGATGACGATGCAGATTCGAAGGGTTCCCGTCATACCAGCTAAGATAACGCTGGTAGACTGCTTTAGAGTTATGAACAAGATTGCCGTAGTAACCCCGGGTATGGTCGTTGGCCAGAAACTCCTCCGGCAACTCCAACGTTTCAGCAATCTCAGTCGCCACAAACCCATGGTTAGCAAGCCTCATAGACTGATCATGCATCCACTTATACAGATCACGCTGGTTGGTCATGAAACCACGAACATCCTCATTGCCCCAACGTGGCCAATTGTGAGAGGTAAAGAGTAAATCTGTCTCACCGCAAAAAAGGTTCATTGACTCATTAATATACTTCGACCAATTCAATGCATTACGAACCAATGCACCTCGAATAGGGATCAGGTTATGCATCGTATGATTGCAGTTCTCAGCCATACATAACGCTTTCAGCTCAGGGAAGAAAAAATTCATCTCTGCCGGTGCTTCGGTTTCCGGTGTTAATTGAAAAATAACGCGAATGCCATCCAGGACCAGCTCTTCCCCTGTATGGGTAATGTCATGAGTGGGCGCAATAAGACCAGGGGGAGAAAAAGGCACTGTTGTACCGATGCCACAATCGACATGTCCGCAGGGATCTGCCGGTAACAATTGACCAAACTGGAACAGCGCCCGGCGACCCATGGCCGGCCCTGCAATCACGTTTTCCCCAACAACTTCCTTTAGAAAATGTTCAGGCGCGATGACCTGGCACACACCAGCATCGACCTCTTCTTGTGAGGTAACACCCAGGACCCCGCCAAAATGGTCGACATGAGAATGGGTATAGATCACCGCCTTGACTGGCCGATGACCGAGATGCTCACTAACAAGATCATAACTGGCGCGTGCTGTTGCTTCAGTGGTAAGCGGATCAATGACCAGCCAACCCTCATCACCCTTAATGAAAGTAATATTAGAGATATCGTAACCCCGAACCTGCCAAACCCCTTCCCTCACTTCAAACAAACCGTGGTGACGATTTAATTGGGCATGCCGCCAAAGACTGGGATGTACGGTATCGGGTGCCGGTTCACCTGTGGTTAAAAAATCGTAACAGTTGATATCATTCACCGTTCTGCCGTTCGCATCACTTATTATACCTGTCGCATGTTGTGCAATCAGCCCTCTGGACGCGCGATCGAAATCACCGGCATCATCAGGCGATGAGGCATTTTGATTTAGAACTTTTGTATGGTTCGTGGCTGCTTTTCTGCTCGATGTCACTTTAAAACCTCTCTGCTAA
>JAPKEK010000493.1 GCA_028822125.1 Pseudomonadales bacterium
TCGTCCAGGATCCCGTCGCCTTTTATATTAGAAGCAAAGCACAATTAGAAGCAGCGTAAAACTAAAAGCAAAGCGCAATTAGAAACAGGTAAAATCAGAATCAGGGTCGTTGTTTTGGTAGGGTATCACCGGCTCTTTATGATTATTCGCAAAACGGCAATGCAGGCAGATGGTATTTTCATCTGAAGGCCTGGAATAACTGCTTTTTGCCGGATGCAGAGCGGTTCGATGGACGGTTTTACCTGTAAATATCCTAAATTTGCAGATTCAGACTCCAATGGTGTCGAAGTGAAGACGTATTGGGTATAATTTCGCGCCGCCCTGTCGAAGGAAGTTGTTGTGCTTTTGGAGTGAGTCAATGCCTATTTATGAATATGAATGTACGAGTTGCCAGCATCGACTAGAGAAGATCCAGAAGATGAGTGACAGCAGATTAGTTGATTGCCCGGAATGCGGCAAACCTGATCTTAAGAAATTAGTTTCAGCTGTAGCCTTCAGATTAAAGGGCAGTGGCTGGTATGAGACTGATTTCAAGACAGGCTCAAAGAAAAATGTCAGTGGAACTGACTCAGAATCGTCCGCAACTACCGGCTCGAGTGAGGCGACGACCGCAGATACGTCGTCAGCAGGTAGCAAGAATAAGAGCGCTGACAAGGATACCAAGACTACACCGACGCCTACAGACGGTTGAGATAATCACACAGGCTATATAGCGACAGCGCTTACAAGGAACATATTATGAGAAGCCACTATTGCGGCGAAATACGGCCAGAGCACCTGCAACAGGAAGTCCGGTTGAATGGCTGGGTCAATCGTCGCCGGGATCATGGCGGTATTATTTTTTTAGATCTCAGGGATCATCGTGGTGTGATCCAAGTTGTCTTTGACCCAGATATCGATGCCAGCTTTGCGCTTGCAGATCAGATGCGAAATGAGTTTGTAATTGAAGTTGTTGGTTTGGTTCGTCTGCGTGACCCGGCAGCTATTAACCCGAAAATGCTGACGGGTGAAGTTGAGGTTCTTGGTCAACAGCTCACTGTATTGAACCGTTCGGAAACACCGCCTTTTCAACTGGATGAGCACTCTGAAGCTGGGGATGATGTTCGATTAAAGTACCGCTATATTGATTTAAGGCGGCCGGATATGCAGGAGAAGCTACGCATCCGCTCCCGAGTTAGTCATTTTGTACGCAATTTTCTTAGTTGCCATGATTTTGTAGATCTTGAAACACCGGTATTAACCAAGGCAACCCCTGAAGGCGCGCGAGATTACCTGGTTCCAAGCCGAGTGCATCCAGGTCAGTTCTATGCTTTGCCGCAGTCGCCTCAGATTTTTAAACAGCTGCTGATGATTTCCGGTTTTGATCGCTACTACCAGATAGCCAGATGTTTTCGGGACGAGGATTTGCGAGCGGACCGACAACCAGAATTTACTCAGATTGATATAGAAGCATCCTTTATAGATGAAACGTACATCATGGCTCTGGCAGAAGAGATGCTGATACGCGTTTTTAATGAGATAATCGACGTGCAGTTAGAGCCGTTTACTGTGCTGACTTATGCTGACGCTATGCAGCGTTATGGTACGGACAGACCAGATCTTCGTTTTGGCCTGGAGCTTATCGATATTGCGGATTTAATGACTGAGGTGGAATTCAAGGTGTTCGGCGTGCCTGCCAAGGATGTCGATTCAAGGGTTGTTGCGCTGAGGCTGCCAAGCGGTGATCGTTTAAGCCGAAAAAATATTGATGACCTGACAAGCTTCGTGGGGATCTATGGCGCCAAGGGATTGGCCTACATCAGGGTTAATGATATTAGCGCCGGCGTGAGCGGACTACAGTCGCCTATTCTCAAATTTCTACCGGAAAGTGTTGTCGACGAGCTGTTAGCCCGGTTACAAGCTGAAAATGGAGATCTGATTTTCTTTGGTGCAGATAAGGCTAATGTGGTTAATGATTCAATGGCAGCGCTAAGGAACAGGCTTGCAGCGGATCTTAACCTTTATGAAAACACCTGGTCGGTTTGCTGGGTCACTGAATTTCCGATGTTTGAAGAAGTTGATTCATCGCACTGGACTGCTGTACATCATCCCTTTACTCAGCCGATTGGTTCTATTGAGTCACTGCTTTCTAATCCAGGAAAAACCAGTTCGCGAGCCTATGATGTGGTGATCAACGGTTATGAAGTGGGTGGTGGATCCATAAGGATTCATGACCCGCAGATGCAGCGGGCAATTTTTCAGGTATTGCAGCTGTCTGAAAATGAAACTGAGGCAAAATTTGGGTTTCTGCTGGATGCGTTAAGGTATGGTGCCCCACCGCATGGTGGTATTGCCCTGGGTTTGGACCGGCTAGTCATGCTAATGACGGATGCTAAAGCCATCCGTGATGTGATTGCTTTTCCAAAGACCCAGACTGCGACATGCCTGCTCACCGCAGCACCTGACAACGTGCCAGAGAAGCTGGTCCGAGAATTGGGCATTCGTGTTCATAATCCCAACTGATCAGGGTTAGATATGGCCGGCCATAGTAAGTGGAGCAACATCAAGCATCGCAAAGCGGGGCAGGATGCTAAGCGAGCTAAGGTGTTTACAAAAATCATTAGAGAATTGACTATTACAGCTCGAGACGGTGGCGGCAGCGTTGATGACAATCCGGGTCTTCGAAATATAGTGGACAAGGCTAAAGCGGTCCAGATGCCGCGAGACACCATGGAGCGGGCCATTGCCAGAGGCGCGGGGGGACAGGAAGGTGCGGACCTGGTAGCACTCACCTACGAAGGATATGGCCCCGGTGGCGTTGCTATTCTGGTGGAGACGATGACCGATAATCGGAATAGGACAGTTGCTGAAATCCGTCATGCTTTCAGTAAAGGCGGTGGCAATTT
>JAPKEK010000011.1 GCA_028822125.1 Pseudomonadales bacterium
ACTTGCCGGAATTTTCGCCGCCGGCAATCGAGCTATGATCAAGCCATCTGAATTCACGGTCGAGACCTCCGAGTTGATGAAAAATGTGTTTGCTGAGGAATTCGACGAAGAGGAAGTCGCAATGTTCACCGGCGGCCCTGAAGTTGGCAGCGCCTTTTCCCGCCTTCCCTTCGACCACCTTATATTCACTGGTGCGATGTCAGTGGCCAAACACGTTATGAAGGCGGCGGCCGAGAACCTGGTTCCGGTAACACTGGAGCTCGGCGGCAAATCACCGGTGATCATTGGGCGATCTGCAGATCTAAAGCTCGCTGCAAACAACATCATGGCAGGTAAAACCATGAATGCCGGACAAATCTGCCTTTCACCGGATTACGTTTATTTACCCGAAGAAAGTCGCGATGAATTTGTCGAGCACGCGCGTTCGTGCATTGCCAGAATGTTCCCAACAATCAAGGATAACCCTGACTACACCAGCATCGTTAACGCACATCACTTCGAGCGATTGCAAGGCTACCTCGAAGACGCGAGCGCAAAAGGTGCCAAGCTGGTTGAGCTTAATCCCGCAGCAGAAGACTTTTCTCAGCAGGAGCATCGACGCATCCCACCCACACTTGCCCTCGACACCAGCGAAGATATGCAGCTAATGCAAGACGAAATTTTCGGACCCATACTCCCAGTCAGGCAATACAATGAGCTAAGCGAGGCTCTGGACTATGTGAACAGCAAAGATCGGCCACTGGGACTGTATTACTTCGGCGCTGATAAGGCAGAGGAAACCCGGGTACTGACACAAACAACTTCAGGCGGAGTTACCATCAACGATGTCATCATGCACGTCGGTCAGGAAGACTTGCCCTTCGGCGGCGTGGGACCCAGCGGTATGGGCTCATACCATGGCCACGATGGGTTTAAGAACTTCAGTCATTCCAAGTCTATCTTCACCACATCGAAGGTCATATCCAAACTTGCCGCGACCATGAGGCCTCCATACAAGAAGGCCTCATGATGAAGATACGGAGGAACCGATAGCGCACAAACATAGGGATTAAACCGAGGCAATTGATTATGTCAGACATTCAAACGCGCGCTTGGTATCCACATGCTCTCGCCACTGAGATACCTTACCGGCTTCCAATTCGAACCAGTGAACATAAAGGTTTTCGTATTGGTTTCCAGATTTTGTCCTGGCAATGACTTTGACTTCCAGAACGACGCTATCTCTTACCGAGATAGCGTTGAGTTCTTCAAATTTCGCCTCGCCCACAAATATTTGCGTCGCTGCTTCAACATACCTCCCGAATGATCTAGCGCCGGATATCGGTTTGGGACTTACCGAGACTGGCAAAGACATTACAAAGTTATCGTTGATCAGAGTGATGGCTTGATCTTTGTCTCCACTCATTAAGCTAGCCAGCAGTTTTCTAGCTACTGCAAGGTTTTTTTCTTTATTTTCGTTACAAATCGTCGTCATGTTAACTCCCTTACTTATTTTCGTACAAAAATATTTGTTCATAATAATTGATTTATTAGCATATACCATGCTATAACTTATAAAAAGAGGAAATCATAAAGACTTCGGAGCATTGAGGCATGACAGATAACGAACGAAACTTGAACACTGCGTCGACCTCACTCGGCCCTAAATTCATCTCCCTCGATGAAGCGGCGGCCATGACAAGCGGCACCAGAGTTACGTTCGCGCCCGGGATGCCAGCATTGTTTTCTGAGTCCCTGAAGAATATTTGTTTTGTTAAAGGCGTGCCGCTGATCCGGGTTGTGCATCCACACATGGGTTTCGACAAGGCCACCGGCAAGGATCGACAGGCAAGCCTTTACGAACTCACAAGCCAAACAGGCTTGCCGACAATGTTTCATAACCAAGAGCGGCCCAGAAACGTCTGGACTGAACAACTCGCATTGGCAGAGCGTATTGGCGCAGCGGGCACTCCCGCTTTGGTTCCCGATGATATGAAACTGCGCGCTGAAGTTTTCGGGCTCTGCGCTGTGGTACTGAGCGAAGACGGTATGATCTGGAATATGAGAAACCTGATCGACACCCCTCTGGGAAGAAAATACGGTTATAGCGAGGAGGCCTGCGCCGCGGCTCCGGCCAAAATTGCCGCGGTGAGCAGTCTGATCGATCGCCGTCTCGAAACACAGGAAAAGCGCGGCTCACATTATCTCGTGGGCGATGCGCTCACTGCCGCAGACGTCTACTGGGCAACCATGAGTATCAGCATATTACCTCCCCCCCTTGAAATCATGCCGTTGACCCGGCAAAACGAGCGGGGGCTAAAGTACTTTGCGCGTAATTCAAAAATCCCAGCAATTGCAGAGGCCCTCTCGAAAAGGATCGAGGACCACCAGAGGTATATTCTGACAACCTATTGCGAAACACCCGCCGTTTTAGGTGGAGATCCGCTGTGAAATTAATCCAAAAGTGTACACAGACGAAGGTTGCACAACTTCAAACTTGCATTTCAACCCATGGGAGTCCATAGATATGTATAAATACAAAAAAATAACCGGCTTTTCGCCATTCGGCCTCTGTGCCGCCATTATCGCAACGAGCACAAGTATGGTGGCCTTACCCTCCTCTGCACAAATGGTTCTAGAGGAAGTCATCGTGACCGCCCGTAAACGGCAGGAGACTCTGCAGGAGGCACCACTGGCAGTGACAGCACTCAGTGGTGATCGATTGACCGCCGAGGGACTGCGTAACCTGTCCGATCTAGCAGGGATGGTGCCAAATTTAGACGTGGCCACTGATGCACAAGCGCAGGTCTATATTCGTGGTGTCGGTGTCCGCAATCCTGGCATCAATTATGACTCTGGAGTCGGTATCTACGTCGACGGGGCGTACCTTTCGCGCATGCAGGGTGGTATCTTGGACAACGTAGACCTCGCCAGCGTTCAGGTTGTGCGAGGCCCACAGGGTACCTTGTTCGGTAAAAACGCTACCGGAGGTGCCATAATCTACACAACTAACCGGCCGGTGGATGAGTGGGAGGGCGAATTCGAAGCCCGTGTAGGCAACTTCGGACGAGAAGATTTCAAAGGCACCGTGAACGTGCCACTGATAGAGGGTACCCTGAATTCTCGCTTTTCGGCCTGGTCTGTGCATCGTGACGGCTACGTCGACAACGCTTGGGACGGCAGCGAGCGGAATGAGGAAGATCGCGTTGGCGGCCGCGGACAATTGCGCTGGCTCCCAACTGACGCCGTAACGGTCGATCTGAACCTCAGCTACACAGAAACGGACCAAGCCGGGTATGGTCAAAATTGTAATCCCATTGACCAAGTCGGGGCCGGCTACTTGGCTGGAATGTTAGCGCCGATTCTGATGATGACTACCGGTAAGACCTACGCACAGCATTGCGCGGACAACGGTGCACTGGGTATAGACACAGTAATAAACGACTACGTGACTCCAAATACTAAAGAGGAAATAGAGCAGGGTATTGCCACCGTGGAATGGAAACTCAGTAATAACATGAGCCTTAAAAGCATATCGACCTGGCGGGACATCCAAAGCGAAGGGCCTACTGACGTCGACGCGGTGGGCATACCGCTTCTCACCGCCGGCGCCTCTTATCCGTCGACGCAGGGATTGCAGACCGATATTTTCAGTCAGGAGCTCCAGTTGACTGGCAGCACCTTAGACGAAAAACTTAGCTTCGCAGCAGGTCTGTATTACTTCGAGGAAAATGGCAAAGTAAATGTGGCTAGTGGTCAAGGGCCCTTGAGTACGAATAATTTCCCTGGCTTGCCATTGCCCTTCATGCTTTACAACTTTTCATTAATGGATGTCGAGTCAGATAACGAATCGATGGCGGCCTATGCTCAGTTTGACTGGGAGCTTGCAGACCAATGGACTCTCAGCGCCGGAATCCGATACACTGATGAAACCCGAGAGTATCGCCGCACCCGATTCGTTCCTGACACCTCTGTGGGGAATCCACCGGCAATGCCTGTGGGGCCAGGTAATTGGCTGCTGCCCGGAGGTCCTGGATCGTTCAATATTGCGCATGATTGGGTGCTATCCAACAACCCACAGGATGACCAAACCCACTCTGTGGAAGACGATGACTGGACGCCGATGGTCAGCCTGGGCTACACCCTCGAGGCTATCGGCTGGGTAGAGACCGGCAGCGCCTACCTCACTTACTCAGAGGGCTTTTTGTCGGGTGGCGTATCGGGTCAGCTCGACCCACTAAGCGGTCAGTTAGGGACTTTCAAACCAGAGAATGTGAAAAATTATGAACTAGGAGCGAAGCTGATTGGGCTGGACAGTACGCTATCTCTCAACACGGCACTGTTTTATATGGACTACACTGATCGCCAACTGTCCAGCGTGACCCTGTCCCCCACTGGAGCACCCGTGGCTGTGCCTATCAATGCTAAGGCCTCTTCGGTAATGGGGCTCGAGATCGAGACTGTCTGGCTACCAGGAGGCAACCTTGAATTAACCGCCAACCTTACACTGAACGATGGTGAGATCGATGAATTCGATGACACGCAGATCTTGACCCTAGGTGCCGGCGCGCAGCTGGGGCTGGATTGTGTTTCACTAGCTCCAGCAGCTCCGTTGGATATCTGCTCTATCGATCGCTCGGATGAAAATCTGCCGAGACTGGCGAAATACAGCTACACTCTGGGTGCGCAATGGATGTTTACGCTTGGCGATGGCACGCTCACCCCTCAAATCTCCTATAGATATCGTGATTCTGTAGATTATTGTCAGGATAGGGGCAGCTGCGTCAGCGGAGCATACGAGCAGGACCGGAAAGACTTATCGGCCAGCCTCACCTGGAGCAACGAATCATGGCGTGTACGCTTGTGGGGTAACAACCTCACCGATAATCGCTATATCGGCGGTGGCCAGTTTATTACCGACAACCTAGCCAACGTAGCTGGCCATTATAACGCTCCGCGCACGTACGGAATGGATATCGGTTACAGTTTCTGATTCGGACTTGTCTATCAACGTGAAACGAAGCCGTTTCACGTTGATAGACAAGGGATAAAGAGTTTGAGCCGGATTGTACGCATGACCCAGAATTAGCAAGACCAAGCGAGAGCAAGCTTCGCTATGATGGATCATTTTGATATGGGCGGATTCACTACCGCGCTTCATCTCTTCTTTACAAGGCTACCTCGACTGTTTCGATGGGATACCTCTTAGAACGTTCGCGGTAGCCCCTCGTCGTCCCTCAAATCGCCTCTGTCATGATTGATCATCCAATGTGCTATTTCATTGACACCATCTATATGATCTTTTGTCGGACCCGAAATGCCTATAAAACCATGCTGCAGGCCTTTGTAAAAACTGTGTTGAACTTCTACACCCTGCTCCCTAAGGCGATCGGCGTAAGCAATACCTTCATCCCTTAACGGATCCTTTTCTGCCGTAATGATTAGTGTGGGTGGGAGCTTCGACAGATCCCTAACGGTTAATGGAGTGGCCAAGCTATGCTTGGTTTCACCTGCTTTTATCAGCACACTGTCGCGGTAGTACATGTCCCAGAACCAAATCATCATGTTTCGTGTCAACCGCTGACCCCTGGCATTTTCGCGATAGGAGGGTGTAGCAGAATCGTAGTGATCGGTAACCGGATAAATCAAAATCTGCCCCTTGAGCAGTCCGGGTAATTTTTCTCGTGCTGCCAGAGCCGTGATAGCGGCAAGATTGCCGCCAGCGCTATCACCTGCTAAATAGATCATGTCCTTACGACCGCCGAAATCTTCAATATGATCATAGGTCCATCGCAAAGCTTGCATGCAATCGTGAGGCGCACAAGGGAAGGGATGCTCCGGCGCCAACCGATAAGCCACCGACACGACGATGCGTTCCGTTCTATGGCTAAGGTCCCTACACATGTCGTCGTAAGCGTCAATATCGCCTATAACAAAGCCGCCGCCATGGTAAAATACCACTACTGAAAGCGGTTGCTTTGAGATAGGTTTGTACAGCCGTAGAGCGATATGACCACCATCGACTGGAATTTCCACATCAGAGGTTTCTACGCTCGGACCGGTATTTTTTCGCCAGGCGTGTTTGGCCGTGAACGTGTACACGCGACGTAATACAAATATTTTAAGTCGATTAAAGATCACATATTCCCGCTTAGCCTACTCGAACGCCATGTACGTCCCAACCCGAGTTAAGCGGCGTTCCAGCTTCAAGTCAATTATGTCTGCGCCGCCACATTCGACCAGCAGGCAGCGGCAAATTTCTTTCTCGCCCTCAGAGAGTCCGTCTATCCAGTCTAGCACCCGTTGAATGACCCATATCTCATTACTGCCTACCGATTGCTGAATTGCTGTGCCGCGAATCTGCGTGTTGAAACGGCCGATAATGGGTTCGTGATCTTTCGGTTTGTCAGAAAGTAGATCACCAGAGGATTTTTGCGTTTGCAATATTGCCCAGTTATTGAAGACATCCACCGATTGAAGGATAGTAGCACTATAAGTTTCGAGACAGAAATGCAGGAATGCCAATGTGCCCTCCGGAATCTCGTCATCAGCCAGATAAGCTTCAGGAATATCATGATGCTCGGGCGAGACGATTTCAGGCGTATTCATGTGCTCGGTCCAGCGAAATACACGCGGGGCCTTTAGCTTCATGATATTGGAGGGCACCGGATCGCGGCCAAAGTGACCAAATAAAGGGCCCATTAATATATGGTCTGCGATACTAGGCAGGCCGCCGAATAAGTAGGGATATTGCCGGAAATGCTCTTCCAGAATTTTCAAGGCATCGAGATAGAGCATATCAAATAGCGGCCTCACATCAGGTGTATCTGCAAAAATAGATGTTCTAAACCCATTCATCCTCTCGGCGATCACCTCACCGAAATGGGCAAGTTCTTTATCACTACCATGAGGCGAAAACGAACGCCCGAATTCCCGACCGACGAAGTCGTAATTATCGTCTTTATAATTCCAGCGATAGTGCCAGGCAGAGCGTCCCAGTGTGGCATCAATCATAAATTCGAAGAGGCGTGCAGCCATTTGTTGGCGAATGCCCGGTGGATAAGCAGAGGGCTCAGGAAACTGCTGTTCCAACGCATCAAATATCGCGATGCTGTCCTGTATCACCTGCCCGTCGGGTGTCTCGATCTGGGGAATGCGGTGATTGTCGGAAGTTTTGCGTACATAATCGCGAAACCGCGGCGTGCCTGGTATACGCTCAACGAACGGAATTCCTTTTTTTCTGAGATAACTACGCGGCCTAGCCGTTGCGTAGGACGCATATGAGCCATAGAGCGTGTAGGCTGGATTATTCGGTTTCTGGCTCATCATTACTCCTCTTTTGGCCGACCAATTGTGTTGCTTAAACTATTAGCATACACTACGCTAGTTTATTTAGGCAATACACACAGAATAATTGGAGAGGAAACCATAATGTGGCTGTTGAAGAAATTTTTCATTCGATGCTTAAGTAAACTTATCGGTTTTATATTGGGACGAATGGACCTTTCCAAGCCGGAACTGCTCAGCGGCCCAGGTAGCTTGCTAAAGCTACCTGCACTTATTCAATCAAAGGGAGTTCGCCGCGTATTACTGGTATCTGACAAAGGCATTACCAGTATCGGCTTGATCGATCCATTGTTGGAAGCATTGGACAAAGCCGGTATCGACTGTGCAGTATTCGACGATGTACAACCCAATCCGACGATCGCAAACATTGAGTCGGGTGTTGAGGTTTACCTGGCGAACCAGTGCGAGGGTATCATCGCCTTCGGCGGCGGCTCGCCCATGGACTGTGCAAAGGTAATCAACGCAAGAATAGGCAACCCAAAGAAGACCGTGATTCAGATGCGAGGTGGTATGAAAATTGCCGGGCCGCTATCTCCATTGTTCGCGGTACCCACCACGGCAGGCACTGGGTCGGAATGCTCACTCGGAGCGATGGTGAGCGACCCAGAAAGTCACGAGAAATTCGGTGTCGCCAGTCCGTATATAATTCCGCCCTACGCTTTGCTGGATGCGGAACTCATGATTGGACTGCCACCACACATCACTTCGTCCACTGGCATGGATGCTCTTACTCATGCGGTGGAGTCCTTTATTGGCAATTGGGCGTCCGATTACACCAACCTGCACGCCGAGCAGGCCGTAGAAATTATCCTTCGGGACCTCGAAGCGACTTATCGCGATGGAACGGATGTGGTGCGCCGCCAAAACCTAGCCATGGCCTCACACCACGCAGGCCTGGCCTTCACCCGAGCAATGGTCGGCTACGTTCATGCCATATCTCATAATCTCGGCGGTCTTTACAGCGTACCGCATGGTCTGGCTAATGCTGTTATTTTACCCTATATACTCGATTTTTGTCGGCGAGACTGTGAGGCGCAGTTAGCCAAATTGGCTGTAATAGGCGGTATCGGCCGCGATAATGAGCCCACCGAAACCTTGTCTATGCGTTTTATAGAAAAGGTGCGGGAGATGAACCGGAATATGGATATCCCCACTGGTATCGCGCAATTGCAGGCATCGGATATACCCAACTTGGCTAAGCGTGCGCTCGCAGAAGCTCA
The DNA here is from genome assembly GCA_028822125.1 of Pseudomonadales bacterium. Taxonomy (GTDB): domain Bacteria; phylum Pseudomonadota; class Gammaproteobacteria; order Pseudomonadales; family Azotimanducaceae; genus UBA9926. The sequence continues at coordinate 8,547 of JAPKEK010000011.1, forward strand.
CCCCCAGTATCCGGTACCTCGGCTGATGAAGCAATCTCAGTGTGAGGCGATACTCAGAAAATTGCTGGTCGACTAGGATTACGCTGCTATTCATTGTGGCTCAAAACCCCAAAGCGCATTGAAAAATTCACTTTCCGATTAATTACCGATAACGCTCAAAACGACGGGAATTAATCAACTCTGTAACCGTTTGAAAATCTTACTTTGACAGGAGCAACACTTGTGAGTTTTTTTGAAACATCAATCTCTATATGTGGCCCATTCCGCCAACTGCGACAAATGTTGGAAGAACACACCTACAAAGGTCATGTATCGATTCACGATAGCAGCATGGCCAATAATTTAGGTTTTGACGGCGCACCGATCGAAGGCCCAACGCACTTCAGCCAATTTGATCCGCTAATGTTTAAATTGTTTGGCCAAGCCTGGTTTGAAACAGGATGCATCAGCGCTCACTACCAAAACATGGTGGTAGAAGGAGAGGAAGTTCGTGTGTTCGGCACACTCAACAACGACCGAAAAAGTGCCATTATTAGAGCGGGAAAAAGGGATGGCACACCGGTGCTAACTGGTTCGGCAAGCATTGGGCCCGATCACCTTCCCACGACGTTGGATATTCGTCGCGCAAAGCTTCGCCCTTGAGAACAACTGGTGATCCTAGCCGACCAAAAAGTGGGTATGAAAGGCAAACAGCCCGAACACGTCATTATGGATTTTGATCAGCACATGGGGGATCTCTATCCGTTCTCACTGAAACAAAAAACTGACAAAATCACCGAACCTTCCCCCTAGTATACCAAAGAAGGTGGCAGCAGATCGTCATGGGGAAAAGCGATTATTCCGTATGAGATGATCAGTATATTGACCGAATACTCAGCACGCAAAGCAGAATTTTCGCGTAAAGGCCCTGCGGTAGGTTTGTTTGCCGATCAAGAAATAAAACTGATCAAAGGTCAACTTTTCGTCAATCATCCGTATGGTTTGAAGCGTGAAATTTGCCAGCTAAGCGAAAGTCGTCGCGTGAAGTCCAGTTGGTCGCTAGCCGAAGTGTACGACGAGAAAACTAATGAACTGGTGGCGGAATGCATTTTGAATGATTCTCTTTTGAAAGATTCTTATAAACACTACGAGGCCGACGCTAAAGCCTTATGCAAAAAATTGGATGCTTAAGGCATCTGTGATGAATCTAGTAAGCTGCAACAACACCTCAGCGATTGATTATTGCGAGACAAGTATTGGGAACGAGTTGCAGCGAACTAAAATAGTAAATCAACAACTCACGGCAAATGCCTTGTCAGCAAGGTAGTCCCTATGACATCAACACCAATTCATTGCGGATCGAAACTTCACAGCACATCACAAAATGCGCTTTGGATCGAGCTGACGCTGACGGACTACTGAGGGTCAGCGACTTTTAGTAGCTGCTTGCCCTCGTTGGCACCCGTATACAAACGCTGAAGGGTCGCGGGAATATTCTCGAAACCTTTCTGAACGTCTTCCCGCCAGATGATTTTCCCCGCCTTCACCCATCCGCTCAGCTCTTTCATAGCCTTTCCCGCTTGCGCCATGTAATCCATCATAACGAAGCCCTGTATGTGCAAGCGTCGGGAGATTACCAAATTCAGGTTATTTGGACCGGGTGGTGGGGTCGCGTCGTTATAGTTCGAGATACAGCCACATAGGGCAATGCGACCATATTCCGCCATGTGGTTCAGGGCGGTCTGTAGTGTATCGCCCCCAACATTGTCGAAAAATACGCCCACGCCCTTTGGACACAGCTCCCGCAGGCGGCTGTCCAGATCTTCTGACTTATAATCTATCACTCCGTCAAGCTTGCAATCGTCCTTTAACCAGGCGCACTTCTGCGGGCCACCGGCAATGCCGATTACTTTACAGCCTTTGATCCTGGCGATCTGCGCCACAACGCTGCCGGTGGCACCGGCGGCACCGGAAACTAGAACAGTCTCGCCCGGTCGCGGCTGGCTTACCTCGAGTAAACCAAAGTAGGCGGTCAGGCTGGTGCCGCCGAAAACACCTAGGGCAAGATTGGGAGACGTACCCTCGCGCAGTGCTCTTGGTAATGATGCAGCCGAGAGATCACTGACACTGTATTCCTGCCAATTTGCCATGCACTGCACCAGCGTACCTTCAGGTAGTTGGGGGTTATCCGAGCGGATAACCTGACACACGCCGGGAGCGCGCATGGGCTCGCCAATTCCGACCGGAGGCAGGTAACTGGGCACATCATCGAGCCAGCCGCGCATGGCGGGCTCGAAACTGAGCATCAATGTTTTGAGCAGGACTTGGCCCGCCGCCAAGTCAGGTTCCGGCAGCGGCGACTCTACCAATTTAAAATGTTCTGGTCCCACTAAACTCAAAGGGCGTTCTTTCAGTAACCACTGTCTGTTCGTTATAATCACCTGTCTCTCCTTTTCACTATTGTATTATCGATATCGCTTTGATGGCCGCTTAGCAGAGCACTCGCAGACAACCATCCAACCGATCCGATTATTATATTGACATATGTAGTGCTACTATTCTAGTATATTGATCAGATAATTAGTCTTCTCAGTGGAGATTCTTGCGTACACATCAAAAAGACAAATAACCAAGCGGTGAATATTACAAACACCCTATCCAGGAAACTAGCCCCCGTTGCACTTGCCTTGCTGATAGTGATCGCTGTTGCCTACCTGAATCACATGTCCCTGTTAGTCTGGGCAGTCACCAATGGTGCCCTTGGCTTTATCTCAAGGCTACAAGAACCCATACTACCCAATCACGAAGTGCGCTGGCAGACCTCGCCACCGGCATGCGAAATCGCCGAACAACGCCCACCTAATATGAATCAAAATAGTGGAGAAGTATAAATGACTGTGACCAAATGCACCTGGCTCGTAATATCGGTAATCTACGTCGGATTCTTCAGCTGGTACACCTCTTTCAAGGGCCCACTTAGCCAGCAAGAAATCGACCATTATCTCGGGAAAATAAACGCAACGCCCGAGGAACTTGCCAGTTTTCGCAGGTTTATGGAGGACGATGACGGGGATGATTTTGTAATGATCAACATCATGGAAATGTACGATACGCCCTTGCAGATTGAAGGGGTGGAACCGGGTGAAACCACCGCTGAGGTGCTGGCAAAGTACATGGAATATATGTTCCCGGCCATGCTCTCCAGAGCCAGCCATCCCGTATTTCAAGGCCAGGCCGTATCCCTGCGAGCAATGGATATCATGAATGCAGTAGGCATGGAGACTTGGAGCGGTGCCGCTGGAGTTCGTTACCGCAGTCGACGCGATATGATCGAAATCTCGAGCAATCCTATGTTCACCGGAAGATACGAATTCAAGGTAGCCGCGCTGGCTAAGACCATCGCATTCCCCGTTGCCCCATTCAATTACCTTGGCGATCCCAGGCTAGTGCTTGCTTTACTACTAGGCTTTGTGGGCTGCGCGGTAAGTTGGTGGCAAGCCCGTGCAGCACTGTCATCACGTTGACCACGCCGCAGCGATCGGCCGCTGCACTATGATGTCGGAGATCGACTACTGGCAGCCTTCTGCCGCCAGTGCGAGCGCGATAGCCCTGCCGATACCAGAGACCAGAGACCAGACCAGTGACTACCGCAACTTTTTTGTCTAGGTTCTTCAATTCGTCACTCCTTTATCTATTGACTAAGCTGAATAGAGCCGTTGACTTGTAATTCTATGTTATGGCACTATCTATGCTAAATAATTCCACTAAAGGCGCGTCATGAAAATAGTCCTTATCGCATTGCTACTGGTTGCCGTCGCCGCTGGAATCAGCTGGCAAAATCGCGTCGACCTCCTGGTCTGGACCATGCCCAAGCTGGCGGCGCTGAGCTCGCCCGTGGCGCCGAATCGCCCGGTGAACTGGTCTTCTGGCCCCGATACTGCCGCGCTGCCTGCAGAGCAACGCCCCCCCAACATCATTCTGATCATGACAGACGATATGGGCTTTAACGATATTTCTCTTTATAACGGCGGTGCCGCCGACGGCAGCCTGATGACCCCCAATATCGATGCGTTGGCAGCGCAAGGCGTCAGTTTTGACAACGGTTACGCGGGTAACGCCATCTGTGCCCCTTCCCGAGCAATTTCCATGACAGGCCGTTACAACACCCGGTTTGGTTACGAGTTTACCCCTTTCCCGAAAATCGGTATCACCATATCCCAATGGATGATGGATCAGAGTCCGGGTCCCTTAACGGGCTTCATCGACGCTGAAAAAGCTGATGCGATGCCTGGTGTCTACGAGGCGGGTATGCCGGGAAGCGAGATCACCGTCGCCGAGCTGCTGCGCGATCGGGGATACTACACGGCGCATATCGGCAAATGGCACCTCGGGTCGGAAGGTGATATGGCACCCAATCAGCAGGGTTTCGACGACAGCCTTGAACTCAGCGGTCTCCTGTATTTGCCCGAAGACCATCCCGATGTGGTCAACCAGAAATTTCCGCGCGATGGCACTGACCGGATGGTGTGGGCCGCCGGAAAATTCTCCGCGCGCTTCAACGGCAGCGAGGAGTTCGCACCCGCGAAATACCTGACCGACTACTATACTGACGAGGCCGTTGCAGTCATCGAGGCCAATCGAACTCGCCCCTTCTTTCTCTACCTTGCGCACTGGGGTCCGCACAATCCGCTACAGGCTAGTCGGGAAGACTATGAAGCGCTGGCGCATATTGAAGACCACGGCCTGCGGGTATATGCCGCCATGCTGCGTTCACTCGATCGCAGCGTTGCCAGAGTTACGCAGGCTCTGGCTGACAACGGGCTTACCAACAACACCCTGATTCTGTTCACCAGCGACAACGGCGGCCCCCACATTATCGAGCAAGCTGACATCAATGCCCCCTATCGCGGCTGGAAGATGACTCACTTCGAGGGCGGACTGCATGTGCCGTTTATCGCCAAATGGCCCGCCAGGTTACCCGCTGGTAAAACCTATCAGCAGGCGGTGCATCACATGGACCTGATGCCAACAATCGCGGCCGCCGCGAATGCCGCGCTGCCGATGGACCGCAAGATTGATGGGGTAGACCTGCTGCCGTT
>JAPKEK010000494.1 GCA_028822125.1 Pseudomonadales bacterium
CGCTGGTGTGCGTATCGATGTTGCTTTTCTGGGTAGTTGTACCAATGGAAGACTCAGTGATTTTAAAGAGGTTGCTGAATATATAAAAGGCCGAAAGGTAGCTGGCCATGTGCGGGCACTCGCTGTGCCCGGTTCTGAGCAGGTTGATCTGGAAGCCAGACAACTGGGGTTGCCTGAGATATTTGAAGCTGCCGGTTTTGAGTGGCGATTGCCAGGCTGTTCCATGTGTCTGGCAATGAACCCGGATAAGCTGGTAGGAGATGAAGTTTGTGCGTCAAGTTCAAATCGGAATTTTATAGGCAGGCAAGGGTCTTCCACGGGAAGAACAATTCTCATGAGTCCAGTAATGGTGGCCGCTGCTGCAATTGAGGGACAGGTCAGTGATGTCAGAACTACATTCAATCTCGGGACGGTCAAATGAGCAAGATTACTAAAATGTCGGGCCGGGGTATCTATGTTCAGGGCAATGATATTGATACCGACCGAATCATCCCGGCTCGTTACCTGAAATGTGTGACTTTTGATGAGTTAGGCCCGGCGCTATTTTATGATGAACGGTTTTACGATTCAGGGGAGTCTAAAGGGCATGTGCTTGATATGCCGCAGTTTAAGGGCGCGGAATTTATTATCTCGGACGCTAACTTTGGTTGCGGATCGAGTCGGGAACATGCACCTCAGGCTATTCAAAAATTCGGCTTTAAAGCCGTTATTGCCGAATCTTTCGCAGAAATATTTCATGGTAATTGCACTACGCTGGGCATCCCTTGCCTGATAATGGCTAAGGATGCGCGATCTGCATTAGCTGATTTGGTTCAGGATAATCCTCAGGAGGAGATGTTCTTCGACATTGAAACCATGCAGATCATCATGCTCAATCAGACTTTTGGTTTCACCATGAAAGAGAGCGTTCGAGAGGCATTTTTGTCAGCAAGTTATGACCCGCTGGATGAACTGATGCAAAATGCAGAGGCAGTTGCACTGGTTGCTGCACGACTTAGCTAGGAAATCCTTGATATGTCTCAGCAGAAAATTGAAATTTACGATACGACACTTCGAGATGGTAATCAGGGCGAAGGCGTTAATCTGAGCCTGCTCAATAAGTTGGATATTGCCGTCGTTCTGGATGCGTTAGGGGTTGATTTTATAGAAGGTGGCTGGCCTGGTTCGAACCCTAAGGATGATGATTTTTTTGTTTCAGCAAAGGACATGGACTTCAGCCATGCCAGGATCACTGCGTTCGGTTCTACTCACAGAGCCGACAGTGTCCCAGAGGATGATGTTTTCCTTGCTAAACTGGTGCAGGCCGACGCTGATGTAACCTGTATTTTTGGTAAATCCTGGGATCTTCACGTGGAGCAGGCACTGCGCATATCGGCCGATAGAAATCTGGAAATGATCGAAGGATCCATAGCTTATCTTGTTGAAACGACTAAAAAGCCGGTGTTTTATGATGCAGAACATTTTTTTGATGGTTTTAAGAGTGACCCGGGTTACACCCTGGCCTCTTTGCAGGTTGCCTTTGATGCAGGTGCACAGCGGATCATTCTCTGTGATACCAATGGTGGCGTATTACCCAGCGAAGTAAAACTAGCAGTAGAAGCAGTTCGTAATAGTATTGCTGGTGTTCAGCTGGGAATTCACGTGCACAATGATGGTGGTCTGGCCGTTGCTAATACGCTCCAAGCCATCGAAGCTGGTGCGGTCCAGGTTCATGGCACGATCAATGGCATCGGTGAAAGATGCGGAAACGTAGATTTAACTTCCGTCATTGGTAATCTGGAATTAAAACTGGGTTATCGATGCTTACCAGAAGGGCGCATCAGCGGGTTGAAATTGATCTCCAAAAAAGTCTGGGAAATTCTGGCCATGGATGGACCATCAGTCCAGCCATTTGTCGGAAATTCGGCATTTGCACATAAAGGGGGGGTGCACGTGTCTGCAGTCTTGCGAAATCCAGAAACCTATGAGCACATTTCACCCGAAGTTGTTGGTAATAGTCGAAAAATCCTCATCAGTGAGCTTGCCGGAAGCTCCAATTTAAGGGCCAAGCTAGCGAATCGATATCCGCAACTTGAGGGCAAGGAAGTAAGCCAGGCAATACTGGGAGAGGTCCAGGAGAAGGAACACGCGGGCTACTCTTATGAAAATGCAGATGGAAGTTTTGACTTGTTGGTACGTCGACACATCGGTAGATATCAGCCTTGTTTTGAAACTGTTTATTACAGAATTTATTCGCCCAGTAATGAATTAGTAGCAGATCAGGCGGATTCGGATCTGGCTGGAACTATTGAGGCATCAGTTAAAATCCGCATTAACGGCAGCGAAACACTGTGTGCAGCCGAAGGCAATGGCCCAATTGATGCCCTAAATCAAGCCTTGCGTAAGGCTTTGCAAGTGGACTACCCGGTGGTACAAGATCTACATCTGAGCGACTACACCGTTCGGGTAGTGAATTCAACAGAAGAGACGGCTGCCAAGGTGAGGGTTTTTCTTGAGCATCAATTTGAAGGTGAAAGTTTTGGCACCATTGGTGTCAACGTTGATATAATCAAGGCAAGTTGGCTGGCTCTAACAGAGGCTTACCATTATGCCCTGATGCAGCACAGTGATTACCTCGATGAATTGAATTCAGAGAATGCTGTTTAATTCACGGCATCCTGATTCGCAATTACTGTATCATCGAGGTATCTGATGGACTGGGAAAATCGCTGGCACCCACGATTAGAGCAATAGGTCACCATTACCAGTCATCGAGGGGCTAAACGCTGGACAGGATCGGTAGCAAATAAGAGTCCTGTCATTGCTGCGAGCTATGAACCTGATGTTATCTATGCCGTGGAAATACGCGTATATCAGGCGAGATCAATCCAGATTACGAA
>JAPKEK010000012.1 GCA_028822125.1 Pseudomonadales bacterium
ATAGACGATGGACTTTGGCTGGCGCTGCCTGAGTGTAAAAACTGATTATTTAAGAGAGCCGCTCATGATTGTTGTCGTTGCTGCACTGAGATTTGAAAACCAAGCTGACCGTGACCGAGCAGTTGACCTGACCCGGGAAGTGCAATTGGCCACCCGGGTAGATGAACCAGGATGCCATGACTATTGTTTTGCCGCTGATCCGTCGATGCCAACCCGTATTCAGGTGTATGAGTTGTGGGAAGATAGCGAGTCCCTGGCTGCTCACTTCAAGCATCCTCATTACACAAGAATGGTTGAACTATTGAGCGGTGCCAACATTAAAGAGAGTATCAATCAGGCCTATCTGGTGGAGCGAGGAGAATCGGTGTACGGCGCAGACGGGGAAATGAAGGAATCGTTCTTTACGGAATAGAGTTCGGGTGAATGTTTATGCCAGCACAAAATCGGGTTTTTACCAACGCAAGATTGTTTACCGCTAGAGACGAATCGGTAATTGAAGCAGCAGCGATATGGATCGCTGACGGTCGTATTCTTTTCGCAGGGCCAGAAGATCAGTTGCCGCCGACACCGGCCGACACAGAAGTTAGTGATCTTGACGGTAGATTTGTTATGCCGGGTATGACCGAAACGCATGCTCATTTGTCATTTGCCGATGCAAGTCCATTTGCTATTGGCCAGACATCGGTTGAACAGGCCACTATCACCGCTGTCAACAATGCTAGATTAATGCTCCAGTCCGGATTTACATCAGCTGTTAGTTTTGGTTCAACCTATTGCATTGATGTGGCATTACGCGATGCTATCAATCAGGGCCAGATCGTCGGTCCGCGACTGCTTGCTGCAGGTCGTGACCTGGGTGCGACCGCGAGCAATATTGATTCAGGTGGTGGTCTGAGTCAGATCGCTGACGGACCCTGGGAGCTGCGAAAGGCGGTTCGCGAACAACGTAAATTGCGCGTTGACGTAGTTAAAATATTCATCGACGGTGAAGCGATTAACCCGATTAACCCACCGGGGGAACTGTGTTTTACCAATCAAGAAGTAGAGGCGATTGTCGATGAGGCCCATCGTCGACGGTTAAAGGTGGCTTGTCATGCGCGTTCTGCAGCGGCAGTCAAACAGGCTGTGCGGGCCGGCGTGGATTATATAGGTCATGCAAATTATCTTGATGATGAAGCTGTTGAGTTGCTCGCCGCCCACAAGGATGAATTATTTGTGGGGCCTGCTATCGCCTGGGAGGTTCAATACCTTGCTCAGTGTGAGAGCCTGGGGATCTCTCAGCAGGTCGTTCGCCAACAGGGTTATGAAAGAGAAATCGAAGCAACGGTTGAGTCAGTCAGGAAACTCCGGGCCGCGCAGGTACGATTAGTGGTTGGCGGTGACTACGGCATTAGTATTGCGCCCCATGGGACCTACGCCAAGGATTTGCAGTATTTTGTGGAGTTGTTTGGTATGACAGCTGCGCAGGCGTTGATTTGCGCGACTCGAAACGGCGGTCTGGCTGTGGATCAATCGGGACGCTCAGGAACCCTCGAAACTGGGTCGATTGCTGATCTGGTTATCGTTTCGGGTGATCCAATTGAAGATATCAAGGTGCTTCAGGACCATAGTAAGCTGAGGGTTATCAAAGGCGGGCGTGAGATCAATGCGTGACTGCTATGATTCAAAAGACTTGAAATAAAAAGCGATTGAATTGTTTTCCAGCATAACCCGCAGTTAAATGTACCCGGTTATGAGGTGCAAAGCCGTTCCCGATAGAATTTCTGATTTGCGGGATTAGAACGAGCACCGGGATTTTGCTGCCTTGTACGATCAGCAGCATTTACCGCCAAGGCGATAAGGCAGTATTAGAGACTGAAAAAGCCGTTACCGTGTCGATGTTGCCAGGACTACCAGAATTAGGGCGCCATCACCCAAGTTAATTGTGCCATGACTGGACTGTTTGCGGATAGCCAGTTGTATATAGCGTATGCCAGATGCTTGGCTAAACGCGCCAGTGGCAGTCTGCATTCAGCTTCAGTTGGCGATTGATGCTGGAATCCAGCTGCCGTGGAATCCGTTCGGGACACGAGGTAACTCAATTGACGCTACCGGCGTATTGTCCATGGTTGCGGCGTCCATGACGACAAAGCGACTGGTGTCCGATTGCGCATCATGTACGTAAGTCATGAGATAGCCGTCATCTTCACTGGCAGGACTCGCGCAAGGCACGAATACCGGTTCTCCGCCGACGCAGCCGCGACCCAATTCAATCTGGGTCCGCGCATCGGTCTGACGGTCATATTTCAGAATGGCGCCAGATGTGCCCATGGGGTCATCCGGGATACCGTTATCAGTTAGGCTCATCATGTATCCATAGCGATGTTCCAGGCCGACTACACTGGCGGCGACCCGCGGAAACTCAGCCGGTCGGTCGTCGATCTGCTCTTCTTGAACCCTGCCGGTTTTGGTATCGATAGTCCAGCACCAGAGTTCCGGCGATGGGAAATCCATGGCGGAATCACGCCACATGTGGCTGAAACGGACAACGTCGAGTACGATCTTGTCGCCATCTTCGTAGGCGTTCATCGGGTGGAAGACATAGCAGGGATTGATGTCATACCACGTCACCTGGTCATTTGTGCCATTACGCGGCATCACTCCCAGTCGTGCCGGATAGTCGTCATCCCATCGTATTGGCATTTCACCACTCATTGCCAGTTGCAAGTCGAAGACGGCCGGCAGGTCCATGAAGATGATGTAATTCTGCGTGATGTTGAAGTCGTGCATCATCGTTGGGCCGCCAACAGTGATGTTTTCGGTCTGCACGAGCTTGCCCTCGGCCGATACGCGCAGATAACGCAGGTAGGGTTCGAATGCTGAGTAGCCGAAAGCGAGTAACTCTCCCGTGACAGGGCAGATTTTTGGATGTGCAGTAAACGAGCCTTTGAGGACGCCATTAAAGTCGGTGGGGCCCAGGGTGCTCAAATCACCGTCAACCACATAGGGGAAATGGCCTTCCTCAAGCGCTAGAATTTTGCCAGCATGACCGATTACATGCGTGTTCGCCTTGGATGCCGTCATGTCAGCGAGTACAGAAGGATCGAGGATGTTTACCGTCGGATCCTTTATGAAGGGAGTCTGTACGTAGCGGTTCCGGTACCATTTCGCCTTGCCGTCGTGTAAGCGTACCCCATGGATCATGCCATCACCGAAGAATGGGTGTTCGCTGGTACCACTGAGGGGATTGGCACCGGTTCGAACGTAACGTCCATCCAGTTCCCTGGGGATCGAGCCATTGACCTTCAAATCAGAGATTGTTCGCTCCTCGGCTACTGGTCTGCCGTTGCCGCGCAGATGTGCCGGGGTATTGTCATTGACAGTTGACATTGATGGGCCCTTTCTATTGGCTGTTAGGACTAACCATGTTAGTTCGTCCCTTTGTATAAATCAAAATTCCGGGGCCAAGCTTTGGGACAGAAACTCTGGGGTCAGGGTCAGGCGCCAGATTAGCTTTAGGAAAGGCATTTAGTTTGGGCTCCATGCTAGGGCCCTTATCTGGTTTAACAAGCTTTTACTCATTAGCCAGGTCTCATTAGCCAGGTCTCATTAGCCAGGTCTCATTAGCGCCGTTGACTACTCGCCGCGGTCTATTCTGTTAGCTGCCATAGACTCTGAAATTCAGGCAAGTAGTAAAGTAACTTGACTAATTTATTTTTCTCGGGGAGACTCTTTTGATAAAAAAAGATTTGGAGGCTGCCTCATGGGCTTAATAATAATTAGGTTTGTATCAATTTTCTTTCTCATTCTGCCTGGATATGTACTCGCAGCAGAGAAACAGGTTCTGGAAGAGGTTGTTGTCACGGCTACCAAAAGGGCTACCAATCTTCAGGAGGTACCTATCTCTGTTGGCGTTGTAACAGGTGAATTCATGGACACGTTTGATATCCAGGATATAAGCGATGCTCAGAATTTTATACCCGGCTTGCAGGTTCAGCAGACTTTTGGTAGCTGGGCAGTGCGTATTCGTGGCCTGGGTTCCGGGATTACCAACCTGGCTTTTGATTCATCGGTACCTGTTTATGTGGATGATGTCTATTGCGGTCGGGGTAAATGCATGGAATCAGCGTTTCTTGATATTGAGCGGCTTGAAGTTGCCCGCGGGCCCCAGGGTGCATTGTTTGGGAAAAGCACGATTGCAGGGGCAATCAGTGCGATTACTGCAAAACCCACCGATGAATTTGAAGCCAGTCTGAAAGTCGGCACCGAACTCGAATATGGTGGATATACGGTGTCTGGTCATGCGTCGGGTGCATTATCAGATAGCGTGCGAGCGCGTCTCGCGGTGAAAGTCAGTGACCTGGACGGCTATACTGAAAATATTGCATTGGATAAAGAAGATGGCGATCATGAAATCAACGCCATTCGCCTTAGCTTTGACTGGGATGCGGGTGATGATACCAGTATTTATTTAAAATTCGAGACAGGTGAATCAAATACCGATGGACGCAATAACCAGCTGGTAGCACCTGGGCTGATGTCGCGCGCGACCACTGATCCTAATCAGGAATACGAGCCAGATAAAAGGAGAAGTGTCAGTACTGGTGTAGAAAAAGAAGACTTTTATAACTATGAATGGAATTCGCTAACGCTGAAAGCGGAAACCCAAGTGGCTGGCCATGAACTGATCGCGGTTGCAGGTTATTGGGGATACGAGAATGAATGGTTCCTGGACGTTGATGGCCATCCGGAAGCGATTCTGAACACTGCTTTGTTTGATGAGTACGATCAGAATACGCTGGAACTGCGCATACTGTCACCTTCTGACCAGGCTATCGAGTATATTGCGGGCATCTGGTACCAGAAATCCGAGTTAACAACACGCCAGTTCTCGCCGTTCCATCCATTGTTCTGGCAGGGTGTAACGAACATTCCCGTCGCGGTTGGCGTGAATATTCCGCCTTTGGCGCTGGCTTTTACCCATGGTTCAGGCATGGATCGTAACTTTACTCGTGACAGTGACGCTTTCTCTGTTTACGGACAAGTGACCTGGAAAGTGAGTGATCGGTTTCGCACCATTATAGATATGCGCTACACAGAAGAGGATCAGGATGGTATCGGTAAATCCTGGCCGCTACTGTTCTCTGGGAGCAGTACCTTTGAGCCGGTGCGAGTAACGCAAAGCACCGCTGGCCACGATCCTGAATATCTGTATAGACAGAAACGCTCGGATAATAGCTTCGACCCATCCGTTCGTTTTCAGTTTGATGTCGATGATGACATGATGACTTACCTGGCTTATGCAGAGGGTTCCAAAGCCGGGGGCTTGAAGGCAAATGACTCCAAGTTAGGCGCTCAGCTATTGCTTAAGGCCAGTGATGCCGCCTACCTGCAGCAGTACGTCGGTGTATCATCGGTCACATCGGATGATATCGCCAACGGGCTGACGCTAAAGCAGGGCAACGGCATTTTTGATTTCGAAGATGAGGAAGCGCAGAGCTGGGAAGTCGGCATGAAAACTAATCTTGCTGACGGAGCGGCAACCCTGGCTATTGCAGTGTTCACCACTGAGTTTACCAATCTACAGACTTCCAATTATGATGGCACTCAGTTCATTATTGGCAATGCAGGCAGCGCGACCGTTAACGGTGCGGAATTGGAACTCAGTTGGCAGGCCACGGGCAACCTGAGGCTACATTCGTCATTTTCCTGGATTGATGCCCAATATGATGACTTCGCCGGGGCTCAATGCGTGGAAGATTCCAGTGGATCACCAAAAAACGCGGATTGTGATTCGGTCAGTAATACAGAAAACCAGAAAGGTGAAAAGCTTGAACGATCGCCTGACCTGGAAATCAATCTCAGTGCCCTTTGGGAATCACAGCTTACTGATGCAATTATGCTCAAAGCCTCTGCATCGATATATCGTTCTGGTGAGTATTTTGTTCAGCCGACCCAGGCTGCTTACGCCACCCAGGATTCATTTACAAAGTTCGATTTCCGAATAGCACTGGCTGCGAGCGATGAACGTTGGGAAGTGGGTGTCACTGGGCGCAATTTAGGCGATGAAATGACCATACAGCACGCCTACAATATCGCGGGTAGTCAATTCCGTAACCTCGGTATAGGTCGTTCCTATACGTTGGAAGGGATTGTGCGGTTCTGATAACGGGTGCGAGATGAATGCAGCATGGTAATTTAAGCTTGAGTTACCGTGCTGATTTCCAAGTCAGGGCGCCGCCGCTGTACGGCATCAGATGACCTCTATAGATGCTGGAGAACTTTATTTGTCGAGTTATTGATCATGCTGCTTAAAGATAAAGTTGCCATCGTCGTTGGTGGTGGGCAGACACCCGGTGAAACCATCGGCAACGGTCGCGCCACAGCGATTCAGTTTGCCAGGGAGGGTGCAAAGGTCGCTGTTGCTGACAAGGATTTCTCGGCTGCCAGGGAAACTGCAGCGATGATCGAAGCCGAAGGTCACATGGTCTTTGCCATTCAGGCAGATGTACGACGCGAGCCAGACATCGAGGCTATGGTGAAACAGGTTATCGACCAATGGCATCAGGTCGATATATTGCACAACAATGTCGGTGTCAGTATCGCCGGGCAGGACGCGCGTATTGAAGATATAACGCCAGACTCATTTAATTTGCTCGTTGAAATCAATCTTCGCGGCATGGTACTCACATCCAAGCATGTTCTTCCGTATATGCGGAGTGCAGGTTGCGGGGTAATCATTAACATCGCATCCATGGCAGCCATTAAGCCTTATCCTTTGGTCGGTTATAAAACGACCAAAGCGGGTGTTATCGCACTTACAGAACAGTTAGCCACCACCAACGCGCGTTACGGAATTCGTGCAAATGTGATTCTGCCTGGATTGATGAATACACCAATGGCTATCGAACCAAGAGTTTCCGCAGATAAGTCCCGTCAAGCCGTTATCGCTGAGCGAGACCAGTTGGTACCACTGGGGCGAAAGATGGGAAGTGCCTGGGATATTGCTCACGCTGCCTGTTTTCTGGCATCTAATAAGGCGGGTTACATTACGGGCATCACGCTGCCAGTGGATGGTGGCCTATCGGTCTTCTGATTCCGCATGTTCAGGGCCTATGGCTTCAAATACCCACACGCGACCGGTTCGTTTATTGAGTGAGCGGCTTTGTTGCCGTTGCGAGCGAGTTTCATTCAAATTCTCAATAAGGCTGGTGGCATCACTGCTGTCTCCTTCATATAACGCAAGATAAGGCAGGGGACAGTCTTCCCCAGCCTGATCAACCAGTTTATATCGCTGTGCAGTTTTGAGTACCGTGGAACTCAGCACTTCCTTTAAATGAAGGTTTTCGTAATAGTCGTTGAACTCGTCTTCATTGCCTTCTGTGGGTTCTGTCAGTACTAGCATAATCTGTTTAGTCATAATTCATTATCGCGTCTACTACCTTCTTCAGTACTATACCATTCAGACATAAAAGGAGATAGCAGGAGGGCAGAGGAAGACCTAACGAGAGCGAGGTCTGCGCTTACTATTTAGCTTAAGGTGCATCTTAGCTTAAGGTGCATCGCGTGAAGCCAGATTAATTCCGGTTAGTGGTCACGAGCGCTGGCGATGGCTAGTTCCGCCATACGGCGTTCCGTGCCATCTAGTCTTGCCTGCAGGCCTCGATTCATCTCACCGAGGATTCTTTGGGCATATTTGTTTTTCTGGATTTTCTGCCAATAGCCTGCTACCCGGGTGCCAGGCTGAATAGGATTGTCAATACCGAGCCTTGGAATTGTGCTGGTGCACATCCACAGCGCAGGGGTCAGCGAACAGTCAGCTCTTGTAAGTAGCTGACCTACAGCAAAATCGCCCTTTCCGATATGTTGTTCTAACGCACCGATGCCTCGTTGAACCTGGCCAAGAAGAAGATCAAGAACGGCTTCAACACGGGTCTCCTTGTTTAGTTGGCTAAGAGACAGAAAGATGTTATTCATCAGATAAGTGTCAGCAATTCTAGAAATCACTCTTGCATCGGCACGCAGCTTTAGCGTGGCACCCAGTAATGCCCTATCAGGATAAAGCTCATCGAGATATTCCGCGATTACCTCACTTTCCGGGATCAGACCCTGCTCGGTTTCAAGAACCGGAATACGTCCGATGGGTGATACTTCTGACATTTTTCCCATCATGAACTGCACAGGAAGATCAAATTTAATGTCATCCTCAATGCCCATCGCATAGATCTGCATACGAACCTTGGCGGAGTAGGGGCTGAGGTCTCCGGTATATAGTTTCATCGTTATCCTTATTTGTTTCTCTCTTCGAGATCATCGGTAATTAGTTGTTGCAGTAACGTATATCATTTCGGGCAGGCAGCTTCAGTAACACCCTTTATCACGCCAGAGGCGGGTGTCAGGCTGACGCTTGCCATTATAGTCCCGACTACTTTGAGTACCCACTAAGTCTTAAACGTGTCTACGCCATCAGTAAAATCATATTTGAAGGTGGGGTTACCCGTGATCGATCCGTCCAGGTGCACAATATGAGTCGAAGGGCTCGCCCAGTCGATGAAATCGCTCACCAGCAGATCGCCAATTCGCTCAGAGTTGGGGTCCGCTTCGGCATGATTTTGTAGAAGAATCTCAGTGTCGCCTTCAAATATGCCGACTGTTTCAAATCCTTCTGGGCAATCGCTGAACGGCGTGTGAAACGATCCCGCGGCTTCGTACGAGAACATACCCGTCATGACCCTGCTTTCTTCAGGGTTCTTAGATTCCCGGTAGCCATACCAGCCCTTGACTGTCCAGGCCATGGCCCGACATATATGAAAATGCGACGGGAAATCAGGTGCCCCGGGGTCCATTTTGTAGCCGAAGGCGACAGTGTTGCTGGGCTCATGAACAGTCAGCACTTTGAAGTAAGAGCCAGGCCCTACTTCCACCCAGTCGAGTTCCTTCATCTGAACATCAGCTGTTATTTTTTCCATAGCGGCTAAGTTTAAACCCATAGTGATCTCTCCTGATTTGTTAAGCATTAATTAAACCATGTCCGGTAAACGCTACCTCAATCTGTTTACAGGAACAACTGCTCAGTTGCCACCGACGCGGCGACTCCGGTCCTGCCAGAACGCTTCGCGCAAGACTTTTCTCTGAACTTTCCCAACAGGGCTCTTCGGTAAGGGATCGGTTTGGAAAAACACCTTCGATGGTTTTTTGTAGGAACCGAGCTTGTTAGCACACAAGGCTATAATTTCCTGAGCACTTACGTTTACCTCATGACCCACCACACAGGTCACCGCAGGCGCCTCGCCCCAACGTTCATCAGGTATTGCGAATACGGCGACTTCCATTATTGCCGGGTGACTTAAAATGATGTTTTCAAGTTCTGAAGGCCAGATATTAAACCCGCCCGAGATGATCATGTCGTCTTTTCGATCAAGCACATATAGATAACCGTTCTTATCAAGCCTGCCAATGTCTCCGGTCAATATGAAGCCGTCGCTTGACGTTCTTTCCGCCGTCGCCTCCTCATCTTCCCAGAAACCCAGCATCTGGCCATCACATCTAATGGCTATTTCTCCTTCATCACCCAGCGCGACTCCAATGTCGGGATTCTCCTGGTCGCGAATTTCAAGATAAGCAAATGGCAAGACGCGACCAGCAGATCTCAGTGGGTCAGACCCTGTCACTTCTGAAAACCACTCCTTGGGGCCCATCATGCAAACCGGTACTGCTTCAGTCTGACCGTAGCCCTGATATAGAACTTCACCAAACACCTCACGTCCAAGTAGCGCGGTTTCATCGGCGATGGGAGCACCTCCAATCTGGATGACTTTCAGCGCAGGGAAATCAAGTCGACGAGCCAGCGGGTGATGAACCAGGGCATTGAGCATAGTCGGCACCAGGAACAGATAACCCACCTTTGATTCTGACATGACTTTGAGGGCGTTCTCTGCATCAAAATGGTCCAGGAGAAGGTTGGCCCCACCCGATAACCAGGTCGGTGTAAACAAGTAACCACTGCCGTGCGAAATCGGTCCCGCGTGCAGGCAGACATCGCCAGCCTCCATCGGCGGAAAATTGTAAAACCAATCTCGACCCGCAGCCAGCCATGACCGATGACTATAACCAACCCCTTTCGGCTTACCGGTAGTACCGCCGGTGTGCCGGATGATAAACCAGTCGTCCGGATTGATGTCTAAGTCGGGATCCTCATCGGAAAAACCCAGCAACCAGTTTTCATAATCATGCGCACGGACAATGATATGTTCTAATACCGCAAGCTGGTCGGTCAGGCCAGACAGTTCAGTTTCATAGGTTTTAGCGACGACCACTGCGCGGCAACCGGTATGACTGAGCATGTGTGCATGGCTCTCGACGGAATTCCTTGCATACAGCGGAACCCGGACGAGTCCTGCTATTGCTGCCCCCAGGAAAAAATCCTGAGCTTCAATGGAATTATCTTCGAGCACACCTATTCGATCACCCGGTCTCAGGCCTAGAGACAGCAACGCGTTTGCCATACGGGTACCCCGAGACCATGCTTCGGCAAAAGTCAGCGAGGTTTTTTTGTAAATTATCGCCGTGCGATGCGCGTTATAGTGTGCTGCCTGTCGCATGAGGCCTGTGACGCTAAGTGCCTTGATTGCTGCCGCCATGCTACTCGCCCTCAATGACTGTCATCAGGGCTCATTAAGCGTTCATTTGTTCAGTAATACAAGATTTTCCGGTGCTTTCGCCGGGCCGGTTTTGGCCTGTTCCAAGCTTCGCCCTTATTGATAGTGTTAATCGTATATCGCGGGTAGCTGTAGGTAATGACCGGCAATAAGCAAGCCATGCTGACAGGGTTTATGTTGAGATGAGTTTGAGCCTGGATGCGATGCGCAGTGCTCTGCTGATGAAGGTGGGGATCACGCCGGGTTGATGATGTTCCGGGCGTAGATGTAACCAACTCACCATAACCAGTGCTCTGATCAGAATGAAATAAGGTAGTAGGGCAAGGTCATCATCAGAAAGGTTTCTGATTTGTCGATAATGGCGGATTAGCGTGTTTTTCTGGGCCTCGTAGTTATTACTCTCGGCGTGGTTGAACAGGGCAACGGCGATATCATACTGATGCCAACCGAAACCAGCATCATCGAAGTCTATTAACAGAAAATCATTATTGGATACCATAACGTTACCCTCATGCATATCAGCATGGATCATGCTGTAGGTATTTGCTGGCTGCCCATATGCCGTGAGCAGGGCGATAAGCCTGTCCCTTATGATGAGGAACTTGGTTTTTTCGCTCTTGGTTAAATCCGGGACTTCCCAGAATCTGCCCCAGAAGGGTTTGCAACCAAAGAATCCTTCGACATTGAATTCATGCCTTTCAAAATCTGCTGGCGGCTGCCACTGGGTTGCCTGATTATGCATTCTGGCGCAGGTTTGACCCAGGTAGGCCAGGGGATTGACAGGCGCCTGGTGATGTTTTGCGATCTCGTTCAAGGGCAGGCCATCAAACCAGTCGATCAGGCCAGCGTAGCGAATCGTATCACCGCAGTCGACAGCCACGAAATAGTCGCCCTGGTGCGACCTCAGGCTACGGGGTACTGTTAGACCGGTTTTCTGTAAAGCCTCAATCCAGATCTGTTCTGAAATGAGTTCTCCTAGTGAATGATAACCCGGTCTATGCAGTCGTAAGGCGTAGGCCAGCCCGTCGGTAGAGATCACTTTATAAACAATGTTTTCTGTTTGCGAAACGGCCTCGATACTCGCAGGCTCGAGATGCCAGTGTTTTAAGCTGTCTTTCGCGGCCTCCAGCAGGAAAGCTGGATCGGTCATTATTTTTCGATCTCGGTTAACATTTCAGCGAAGGCATTGAGGAACAGGTCAGCATGTTCCATTTTGAAAACCAGTGGTGGTCGTATCTTCACAACGTTTCCCAGAGCGCCTGCATTGCTGATCAGGAATCCTTTCTGCTTCATTCTATTGGCAACGTCAAAGGCGCCCTTCCGGTCTGCTATTTTGAGTCTTCTGTCGCTTACCCATTCAAGGCCGATGAATAACCCACAACCCCTGACCTCGGCCATGGACGCGCAGTCTGGTTGCATTTTTTCTAGTTCAGTATGCAGGTATTGACCCACTCTGGTGGCACCCTCGAGAATATTTTCAGCTTCTAAAACGTCCAACACGGCCATGCCTACAGCGGCTTGCAGTGGGCTGGAAGCAAAGGTATTGAAGTAGCCGGTTTTTTCTCTAAAGGCGGCGATCAGGTCGCGGTTTGCGGCAACAGCAGACAGGGGTAATCCATTGCCCATGGGTTTGCCCATAATGGCGATATCCGGTTTGAAACCACTGCTTTGATAACCCCACCAGTGACCAGAGCGACAGTATCCTGCCTGGACCTCGTCTGCGATGAACAGCCCCCCGGCAGCTCGCACCAACGCTGCTGCCTTAGGCATGAACCCTGTAGGTATATCAGGTAAGCCTTCGTTTGCCAGAATAGAGCAGACAATCATGCCGGCAAAGGGAATATCCTGTTTGGCGAAGTCATCAATGGCCTCCTGGACTTTTTTGAGATATAGATTGCAGAGTTCATCTTCGTTCGCGCCGTCAGCCAGGGGACGATAGGTTTGAGGGAATGGGATGCTTCTGAAATTGGGATCCGTCACAGGTCGCGCAGACATCTTGCCAATTTCTGTGCTATTGCCGTGGTAGGTTGCATCAGTACAGATAATGCCCTGACCACCGGTCGAATGCCTGGCTGTCATGAGAGCGACTTCTACGGCCTCTGTGCCAGAACAGGCGAAAACGATACTGTCCAGAGCATCAGCATGATAGCTCAGCAATCGTTCGCCGAATTCAACAATGCCTTCATGCAGGTATCGGCTGTGCACATTGAGCTCGGCCATCTGATGTTGCATGGCTGCTACCACCGCCGGGTTTCCATGACCGACGCAAGGCACATTATTGTACATGTCGATATATTCTCGATCATGCTGGTCATAGAGCAGAACGCCCTGGCCACGCACTATCTGAATGGGTTCACGATAAAAGAGATGGGCCTTGCCGAGAATTTGTTGCCGATGCGCTAACAGTTCGATATTAGACATTGATTGCTCCCTTCTTCGATAGTGGTTTTATTGGCGAGACGGGTTGGTGACATAATTGCGCTGGCCATAGATTATTTTGGTTTAAATTAAACGCATTGGCCGAGGTCAGATTCGACTTCATAATATCGTACCCGACTGCTGTTCAGTAGTGTAAGGCGGTAGCCGGGTATCAGGGGACATAAGACCGCTAACGCTGAAAACGATGTTTAGATACGTCATCAGGGTATTATTGTAAGCCGCGTTGTTGCAGCCATTCATGGTTAAAACTATTCAGTTGATGGTGATTTAACCAGCTAAGGACACTGTCTCGCTCTGATATTGTTAGCTGATTGTTTATTCTCGATTCAAGCATCTGTCGTGACTTCTCTATGTAGGGACGGCACAGGTAGCTGACCTGTTCTGCGTAAATTTCCACATGAAAGGCTTTCGCACCGACGCGCAGCGCTGCTTTATTGCCTAGTACGTAAGGCTGGTAAGTCTGAGCCATTTCTTCAAGGATAAACTGACCGAAAAGCGTCGGGGTATCGAAATCACAG
>JAPKEK010000495.1 GCA_028822125.1 Pseudomonadales bacterium
AGCAGATGCCGGCTTTAAACCATTTGGTGATGCCTTTGTCCGATTGATCAAGATGCTGATCATCCCACTGATTTCGACCACGCTGGTGGTGGGGGTCACTGCGATGGGGGACCCAAAAAAACTGGGAACCCTCGGCACAAGAACGATTGCAATGTATCTTGCCACAACCTTTTTTGCGGTCAGTCTGGGTTTAACAATGGGTTCGATCATCAGGCCGGGTGATGGCATCAACTATGAGTCGGCTGGCGCCGCAGCGGTGGATAGCGTGAAAGGGAAAATTGAAACAGCTGATGCGGCCGGCGGCATTGTGGATCGCCTATTGGAAATCATCCCCACCAATCCGGTAGAAGCCTGGGCAAGTGGCGCGGTCCTGCCAACAATCTTTTTCGCCATCCTGATCGGCGTCGGGATTCTTGTGACGGGGCCTCCTGCGGACCCCATCAAGCATTTTTTTGAAGCCGCAGCCCAGGTTGTCATGCGGGTCACAATAATGGTCATGGAACTGGCCCCTTACGGCGTTCTCGCATTGATGACTTGGGTCATGGCGACGCAAGGCCTTGAAGTCGTCCTGAACATGGGCAAGCTAGCGATTGCGCTGTATCTATCCTGTGGCATTCAGATTGGGTTCGTGTACGGCTTCTTGATCATCGTGTGCCTGCTGAAATTACCCCTCAAGCAGTACCTCCGAGGCATTGCCGATGCTCAGGGTATCGCCTTCTCCACCGCCTCCTCCAATGCCACCTTACCGGTAACGATCTCCTGCGCTGAAAACAATCTGGGCGTGGACAAATCTGTAGCTGGGTCCGTTTTACCGCTGGGTGCCACCATCAATATGGACGGAACGGCTATTTATCTGGGATTGGTCGCGTTATTTGCAGCTCAAGCAGGCGGCATTGAATTGACTGCCATGCATTATGTGATGGTTGCCATAACCGCGACACTGGTCTCCATCGGTGCAGCCGGAATTCCATCTGCAGGTCTGTTACTGGCCGCAACGGTTCTCGAAGTAATTGGCGTCAACGCAGAACAATCTCTGTTGGTTATTGCCTTCATCTTTCCGTTCGATCGATTGCTCGACATGATGCGAACCTTGACCAATATCTCTGGCGATGTAGCCGTCGCCTGTGCGGTAGCCAAGTGGGATGACAACCTGGACGAAGATGTGTTTCGGCGGGAGGCCGAAGTCTAACCGGAGTCGAAAGCCCAGTAATCAAAGAATTAGTGATTCTGATCAGTGCAACTATCCTCACCAGGTAACTCTTCTGCGTACAGATACCATTATGCAGGATCGACATGAAAAGGCACTGAATCAAATTTCTGTTGGCTCATTATTCTGTCCTGTTCTGACTCACCGTCCAGCAACACCAAAGCCTGGAAAACCATTACTCCATGCGGCCAGTCTCACCGCTAAAACGGAAATAAAGCAGCGCCGCCTAGCAGGTTTCGTGACGGTGAATCTGTCGATTTTTCCTGTGACAGTTTCCTACTAGGTCAGGTAAGTCATGAAAACAAATATCACTGCCACCCCCGTCAGGATAGAAACTGTGCCAATACTCCACCAGCGCAACCATTCCGCTGGACGGTCTGCCTCGGCGACCTGCGATGAAAACATGGCCTTGTGATTAAGGAAAGAAAATACCGGGGCCACCACAAAACCCATTGAAGTTACCCAAGCAATGAAAGTACCAAAATCATCGAGGAGCATAAACAGGACCATCAACACTAGCAGCAATTCCACGCCAATAAAGATCAGGTAGAGATGGCTGGAAGTTCTGCTACGTGCTTCCTCGGGTTTGGGGAATATCTCCATCAGCGCTGCCGCAGATGATCTGGGCATCAAGTCCACAAGGGTCAGCAGTGTAGAAAACATGACCGTGATAGCTGCCAGGGCAATTAAGGGATAAATCCAACTGCCGATGGTGGAAGTAAAAAGGTTAATCAATTGGTCTGCGAATGCGGCGCCGCGGGCTTCCACTGCAACATCATTGATATACATGACCAGTGTGCCCAGTACAACAAAGCAGACCGCAGTAAAGATTGCGGTCGCGTAGCCCACGTGAAAATCGAAGGTCGCTTCCTGGGTAGTAACAGGGCGCTGTAGACGAATGGCCTTGGCCTTGACCCATAACGACAGGCCAACTGACCCCGCCGTACCCGTTGGCATCCAGCCAGCCACAGCAATCAGAAATAGGATAGTCGGGGCATCAAAGGTCAGGTTTGCTGAGAGACTGGCACCGCCAGTATCAATGCCGCCGACAGCAATCACCGCGGCCACAACCGTGCCGGTGGTAAAAAGAATAACCAGTATGCGGGTGATATCTTCCAATACAGAATATCGTCCCAGGGCCAGAATGATCATACATATCATCACCAGGCTCAGTTCCAGGCCAATGCCCATATCAATGCCAAAGACGCTGCGGATGATTGCTGCCGTGGTAACCGAGACGCCAGCAATGGCGAAGGTGTATTCAAACAGCTGCATGAAAAAAAACAGCACCACAACCCATTTCCCCATGCGGCTGTACCCTTCCACCAGGGTTTCTCCGGTTGCGGCGGCATAGTTGGCGCCAAATAAAAAGGTTGGGTATTTAATCAGGCAGACCACGACGACATAGGCTGCCATAGCAAGGCCATAGGTCGCCCCGGCCGTTGTTGATGACACCAGGTGCGATACGCCAACTGCCGCCGCGGCATAGAGCAGACCCGGGCCCAGTTTTTCCTGAACAGCTTTAAACATATCGTCCCCTCCTGGCTATGCTGTTGCTTTCAATTTACCTGTCTTGATCAATCGTACGCCCTAATCAGCCGGTCCGCTTCTTTACCATCAGTCCGGTGATATCTTGACCGCGGGCACGAACCGCACCTG
>JAPKEK010000496.1 GCA_028822125.1 Pseudomonadales bacterium
TCGCTCAAGGGCTGTCGTGGCAGGAAAGACAATGTCTGCCCACTGTGCTGTGGGTGTCCACCAGGGTTCGTTGACAATGACCGTGCTCGGTCGGCGCCAGCCTTTGATTAATCGGTTCAGATCCTGATGATGGTGAAACGGATTGCCACCTGCCCAGTAAATGAGGTCGATATCAGGGAAGATGATATCGCTACCATCGTAGTGAATTGATTCATTCGGATGCAGTAGCATATCTGCTATACGGGCGACAGGAATGGCAAAGCGAGTGGGATTCATTCCTTTACTGAATGTAGCCCAGTTAAAACGGCGCCAGTGACTACCAATAAAGCCTTCCGCACCATAGCCGAATCCGAAGCCACCGCCGGGCAAACCGACCTGGCCGAGCATGGCTGCCAGGGTTACCAGCATCCAGTAGGGTTGTTCACCATGGTGAGCCCGCTGTAAGGACCAGGCAGCAGTCAGAAAGGTACGTTGTTTGACCAGGCACCGAGCCAGGGAGGTGATTTCTGGAGCAGGCACTGAGCATATTTTTTCAGCCCACTGAGGTGTTTTAGCCACGCCATCTTCATGGCCTAGCAGGTATTCTCGAAATAGATCATAACCGCTGCAGTGACTGTCGAGGAACTCCCGCGCTACCAGAGTTTCTGCTTCCAGCACGTATGCCAGCGCCAGCATAAAGGCAACGTCGGTACCCGGTCGGCAGGCCAGCCATTGGGTCGAAGGGTGATCAGGCAGATCGGCTTTGATCGGCGATACGTTTATGAGCTTCACGCCGGATGACATTGCCTGTGCCAGGCCACCCGCACTCTGGTGCTCGGTTATACCGCCATAAGCGACTTGCGTGTTTCTTAAAGGGATACCGCCAAAGGCCACGACAAGCTCCGTGCTGTTGGCAATTTCCTGCCAGCTGGTCTGCTCCAGCTCTATCTCTGACCAGGGAGCAACCACATGGGGCAGAATCACCTGTGCGGCAGCAGTGCTATAGGAATTCATAGCGCGTGTTGAGCCGCCCAGCAGATTGATGAAGCGATGTAATTGCGACTGTGCATGATGGAAGCGCCCGGCGCTTGCCCAGCCATAAGAGCCTGCAAAAATCGAAGTATTCCCACGCTCAGTAATGACCCGGGCTAGCTCCTCTGCTGCCAGGTCCAGGGCCTCATCCCAGGGCACCTCCAAGAATTTATCTACGCCTCGTTTTGAACGGCCGCGATTCTGCTCATGCAACCATCCCGAGCGAATGGCAGGTCGCCTTATGCGCTGGTCATGTTGGATACCGTCCAGTAAAGTCTGGGCCATGGGTGCCGGTGCCGGGTCTGCCTTGATCCCATGAACCTCGGTAATTTTCCCTTCTGACACCTCAATTTCGTATACACCCCATTGGGTCGCTGTTTTGTATCGCATCAAAATAAATTCAGTCTGGAGACAACTCAAGAGTAACCAAACCGGTTCATTTTAGCTATGGAGCAACGCTGTACACCGGGGTTTACTCGCTTAGATGGGAGAAGTTTTTTCAGACCGGAGGATTTTTCAACCCCTGAGCAGGAGCATGATGTCATATAATCAGTGAGGCTTTCGGAAATTTTATTCCTGATTATGCCAGGCGATTCATCGCTCCTGTTGCCAGCGCCTTTTGTCTGCCGTTGTGGTAGTGGTAGTGGTTATTTCGAACCCGGTTTTTGTTAAGCTTGTGGTAACCAGATTCTTCGGCAAGGCGGGCGGTAATATCCCTGTGAACCTGAAACCCGAGTATAACCTTAAGCAGTTTTGCCAAGGCATTTGAATTAAGCGGCATCAGGGAATTTATGATCAACGACAATGACGGTTGTAACAGGGCTCGAAGACAAGACAAGATAAGAGTAGAGAACAATGACGGTTACAGTAGATGAGAATACTTTAAGGCAGCACCTGGTCGAGCATTATCAGTATGCTGAAAAGCTCGGTCTCAATGAATTGTCTTCAGGTAATCTGAGCGTTCGCCTGGGTGAGGGTATGCTGATTTCCCCTTCTGGCGCCAGTGCAGATAATATCTCGATTGATAATATTGTGCGGGTTTCGCTTGCCGGTGACTGGCAGGGTGACCACAAGCCCTCTTCCGAGTGGCGTATGCATGGGGGGATTTATCAGTTGCATGAAGATGCTCATGCGGTAGTCCACACCCATTCAGATAATTGTGTAGCCGTGTCCTGCCATCTCAAACCGTTGCCGGGTTTCCATTATCTGGTAGGTGAATTTGGCGGGAGTGATGTGCCGTGTGTGCCCTATTCAACTTTTGGCACTCAGCAACTTGCTGATGATGCGTCTGCTGCTCTTACAGATCGTAGCGCCTGTCTGTTAGGTAAACATGGCATGATTTCTCGAGGCAAGGATATCAGGGTCGCGCTAGATCTAGCGCATCGACTCGAGATCATGTGCAGGCAATATATCCTTACCTGCCATTTGGGTCAGCCAGAGTTACTCACTGAGGAAGATTGGGTTGAGTTTTTTGAGAGGATGGAAGCGGTCAGTTATGGCGAGTTCATTTAGGAAGTCTACTAGACCAGTGCAGCAAGATCTCATCAGTTAATAGCAGGTACAGTTTCAGGGCAGGTACCAGATCGGTGATGTCCAGGCGCGTTCCTGGATGGTTTTTTCAGCATTGGCGAATTCATCACAGCGATTTTCTTGCTTGCACTGCACGGCAGTCCATCGCGGTGTAGCAGCTTCAATCACTCTGGCGTACCAGAATGCCGGAGCGCTGTCGTCAAAATCTGGATCCTGCCAGGTTGCGCAGATGGTCAGTCCACCCTTTGCATCTTCCCAGATTGTTGATCTAGATTCCTTTAAGACACCGTTATGCAGTTCGCCCTTGATTATTTCGATTGAC
>JAPKEK010000497.1 GCA_028822125.1 Pseudomonadales bacterium
CACTATGTCTTGATAAAGGCATCCTTCACCCAGGATTGATGACGTCCAGTAGAGTGTTCCATAACAGGGCATCAAAATTAACCGCTGAGTGAACACCGGGCATACGGGTTATTGCGACCACCAGTGCAAGGCTCGGCACAATGGTTAATTGATGTCCGCCGGCGCCTTTGGTCGTTATCAGGTCCTGCGGCGCCATGGGTAGCAGCGGTCCCTGAAACTGATGGTCAGAGCCCGGGATCATGTATGTTTGGGCGTTGTTGTTCCACCATAGTCGCCCCCAGCTTGGATTTGTCTGCGAACCTGATTGGCTGAGAGATTCTTTGAATGAAGCAGGTACCAGTACATCGGTTCTAAGCGCTTCGCCAATTTCAGCCAGATCATGTGCGGTACTCCATAATCCTGAAATCTGCTCGCTGTTATCGTCGGGCTGTTCGGTTGCAGCCGGCCTTAGCCTCCAACTGGTGTTTTTTAGGTCCAGGGGTTGTAGCAGCCATTCATGGCTGAGTTGCTGAAGCGATAAACCGGTATGACGTTCTAAAATACGTTTTAACTGTTGGTAGGCAACATTGTTATAGCGCCAGGTCCTGCCAATGTCTCCGTCCGGTTCGAGCCGGTCATTCATGCCAGTGGTCATGGTCATAAGGGTTTCCAGGGTGAGCTTGGCTTCGTCCCACGGCGATAATCTAGTCCATTCAGGATCAATATGATGATTCATATGATCACTGACCTCCAGCAGGTACTTTTCTTCGGCGATGCCGATGAGGATGGCGAGAACCCCTTTTTGAACTGCGAATACGTCCACCGGTTGATCTAACCAGGAATAATCCATTACCGGTTTGCCCTGCTGAAAAATTGCGATCTGAGCATAGGAATGTTGTTGGCCGAGTTCCAGAAGGGGCTGCCAGTTCATTTAGCAGTCTCCTGACCTTTCAAATATTGCTTTGATCTGGTCCAGGGGGAGTTTTGGGGTGCGGTTAAAATAGAGCAAGCCATTAATTTCCTGTTGGATGTCTGTTAATTGGGTCCAGACAAAGCCCTGTAGTTCATCGACCTGGGCCAGAGCATCAACGAGCGCCTGGATTTTCTCAGACAGTCCTCTGGTTGAATCGGGTAGGTCACCGTAGGCAAACAGATCCTCCCGGTTAGCATCATCAACGTAACCTATTCCACCACATTCGGTCAGTAGTAGAGGCAGGTTGCTAGGGTCGGCCCCAGGTAATGCGCCGGGCCGGGCCTGTTCAGATGAGGATAACAAGGCATGCGGGTCCGATATTAATTCTCGCAATTTTGCTTTCAGTGTTTCCGCCGGGCTGTCATACAGATGCAGCGTAAATAAATCTCCCGAACTGTATTCCCAGCCATCATTGCCGATGACCGGCCTGGTGCTGTCCATGGTTTTTGTCAAGGCGACGGTCGCGTCGACAAATGCCCGCTGTTGCGAGCGAGCGCGCTGATGCCAGACACCCCAGGATTCATTAAAAGGCACCCAGCAGATGATGCAGGGATGGGCCTGATCCCTGCGCATCAATTGTAGCCACTCGCTGGTTAACTGTTCGATTAACTCGGCGCTGAAAATTCGACCCGAAGGCATCTCACTCCAGACCAGCAGACCTTTCTGATCAGCCCAGTAAAGAAAACGAGGGTCCTCAGCTTTCTGGTGCTTGCGAACCAGATTAAAACCCATTGCCTGAACCAACTCGATGTCCTGTATTAGGGCGGCATCATCAAGCGGTGTATACCAGCCTTCAGGGAAATAGCCCTGGTCAAGCACGCCCTTGATGTAGAGGGGCTGCTGGTTGAGGCAAAGTTTCCTATCCAGAATACTAATCTCGCGCAACCCGGTATAGCTTGCAATACTGTCGAGTTGATCACCTTTTATTGATATTAGGTCGATGTATAAATCGTAAAGGGTGGGTGAGTCGGGGGACCAGAGTTGCGGGGCATCGATCATCAAGGCGGCTTTGACCTCTGTCCTTCCAGCACAGTCCTGAGTTGTCTCGGCATGATTGACTCCGTCATTACATAGTCTTACGCGAATAGTGCCATTGACCTGGTTGGACAGGTTGATGGTTAGTTTAAGACGCTGCTTGCTAAGGTTGTATTCAGTCGCAATCGATACTATGTGATCCCTTTGGACCGGTTCCAGCCAGACGGTCTGCCAGATGCCGATGATGGGGTCGTAGTCAATTGGCCAGCGAGTATCTCCCGCCTGCTTACCACGCGGTTGCTGCCATGAACCAGAATCTTCGGCGCAGATCACCAGGTTGTTGATCGATGGCTTCAGGCTGGCTGTAATATTGATTCGAATAGGAGAGTAACCGCCGCGATGTTCGCCGACCTGGTGGCCATTGACAAAAACCTTAGTGTGATAATCGCAGGCCCCGATGTGCAGGATGGTTTCAGACCCGGACCAGGCTGGAATACGAAACGTCCGTTGATACCAGACGCGGTTGGTATCAAAGCCCAGGTTAATGCCGCTGGCACTGGTACCCGGTGCAAATGGCACCCTGATTTGATCTGACCAGTCTGTCCGCGCTGGCCAGTTTTGCTTATACCCGTTGCCTTCCTGGTCTGCCGAAAACCCCCAAAGACCATTGAGGTTGAGCCAGTCCGGCCTTACTAGGATAGGTCTTGGATACTCTGGTCTGGGTAGATCGGCTATATCCATGGTGGTGTTTCTCAATTAATGTGTTTCTTGGTCGACACTACCGTATGTAAAAGAAAGTGCAACATCCATGATCTCTGAGTTCAGATTTAACTCACGTGCTTTCATATTAGTGGGTATCTTTCGGGTATCATTGGTGGCTGCAGGCCAGAAAAGATGAGAGGACCACTATGTGGCAGGAAAAGGATGACAGTTTG
>JAPKEK010000498.1 GCA_028822125.1 Pseudomonadales bacterium
GCCAATGGTAATCGATTCCAGGGTGGTTGTAGGTGCCAGGCAATGCCTTGCCGTTAGGAGGCCCCGCCGTTAGAAAGCCTGGCCTGAAACCCACCATGCCTTTTCAGCAGGGCGTTAAGCAAGACTGTTACAGGTGAGTGTCGAATAATAAGGTCTCTGTCGTTGCGCTGGCGGTCAATCTGGTCGCCCGGCACATGCAGTTGTGGTCATCTCATTTAGTGCTGCTGTCGGTGATAATCCAGCCTATGGGAAGATGCTAAACCGGGTAATAGAGTGAAACCTCGAAGTGATTCCGTAGCAAGATTGGGCTTATATTAGCTCGATAGTTGCCGTATTCTTGGCCTAATTCAGTTAATCGGAGGGTTAGACTATGCAGACCCGGCGAACTTTGCTTCAAGCCATGTCAGTGCTGCCGATGGTAGCAGGATGTGGCCTGTCAACCGGCAGTGGACGTCACTATACGCCGAGTGGCCTACCTCTACGGCGTGTTAATGTCAGTCAGGAAAGGGTTATTCGGACCGTAGCTGGCCTTCGTCCTTTCCGTTCCGCCGGATTCCGGGTCGAGGCCGAATCCGTGGATTCAAGGTTACTGATCCATAATTATGGTCATGGCGGGGGCGGTATCACGCTTTCCTGGGGTACATCACATCTGGCCATGGAAATAGCGATGCAAAGCCAACACCGCAGATGCGGTGTACTGGGCTGTGGCGCGGTGGGCCTGGCATCTGCCAGGCTGATGCAGGATCGAGGCTGGGACGTGACCATTTATGCTAAGGACCTGCCGCCGGAGACAACCTCAAACATCGCTGGTGGGCAGTGGTCGCCGACTTCGGTTTATGATGATGAATTTGTTACACCTGAATTCTCGATGCAGTTTGAAGCCGCTATGCGTCATTCGTACCGGTATTTCCAGAACCTGGTGGGGCAGAAATATGGTGTTCGCTGGATTAGCAACTACCGAATAAAGGGTGAAGGTTATAAGGACGACGGCTTCACCCTCAGACACATTGACATGTACCCCCAGCACCGGACGCTTGCTGCAGGTGATCATCCTTTCGCTGTTCCTGAAGTGCTGCATTACAATACCATGCTGATAGAACCGGCCGTTTATCTGCCGGCAGTGATGCAGGATTTTCATATTGCCGGCGGGGTTATCAAGGTTCGCGAGTTCAAAGACCGTGCTGAGGTCCTGACGCTCGAAGAGCCGGTGATTATTAATTGCACTGGACTGGGTGCCAGGGACCTGTTCGATGACAGGGATTTGTTTCCAATCAAGGGCCAGCTTACTTTTTTATTACCTCAATCTGAAGTTAATTATATTACGCTTGGCAAGAGTGGGCTCTATATGTTCCCGCGCAGTGATGGCATCCTGCTTGGCGGCACCTTTGAGCGGGACCAGTGGTCGCTAACACCTGATCCTGTGGAAACCAGGCGCATCATAGAAGGTCATCGCAACTTTTTTTCGGCCATGGAAGATCCCTGGGCCTAATTGGCAGGCTGCCGCTGGATTTGTAGCCTGGACTACAAGGGGTATTGAGCCAACCAGCCAGCTAACCAAAGGAGAATCTGTCTGGCCTGAACGCCTCGTAAGTCGCTGCTATCTCCTCAGCGCTGGCGCCTCCCAGGGGTGCGATGATGTGAGTATGGATGCCACCTGCGGCGTCCTGTCGGATTCGGTTGTGAACCTCTGATGCGCTGCCAGCAATAATGATTTCATCGATAAGCTCATTAGTCAGTGCACCGCCTGTTTTGTTACGATCTTTCTCGGCCCAGCCTTCTGCGATCGTACTCGCTGCAGTGGGATAGCCGGCCCAGGCGAGGAATTTGTTGTAAACAGGGGTGGCGTAGTAGGGTGCGTGGGTTGCCCTGAATAGATTTCGAGCTCGTTCCTTGTCATCGGTGACCAGCACCATGGCCCGATTGACGATTTCGACGTTAGTCGGGTCTTTACCAGCTCGTCTGGCACCTATTTTAACGTGCGCCATCATCTTTGACAGCGCTTTTCTCGGCCACAAATTGAAGATAACACCATCGCCTGTTTCTGCAGCCATTTCAATCATCCTGGTACGCAGCGCTGCGATGTAGATGGGCGGCGGGTTTTGCAAAGGCGGTTGACGATAGCCATTGCTCGACAAGGTGGTTAGATTGAAGCTGGATTTTTCTCCCGTCAGCATTGACCGCACCATCTCGGTGGTCTCTTTGACCCGGGTAACCGGTTTGTCCAGGGGAATGCCATTCCACTGACCCATGATAGTCTGACTGGATGAACCCAGGCCCAATACAAACCGCCCCGGAAGCAGCTGTTCCAGGACATTGGCAGAAGCTGCCAGGACGGCTGGTGATCTGGTGTAAACCGGCGTGACTGCAACGCCCAGCCGAATGTGATGGGTGTGGTGGGCAACCGCAGCCATTTGGGTCAGGGTATCTGGTGCGCCTGCGTCACTGAACCAGGCGTCTGTAAAGCCGTGCTGTTCTGCCCAGACCAGGCGTTCGATGGTCGAGGATAGTTTTGGTCCAGCGGGCAGGGTCACCGCGATACGATTTTTTAGGGTCATAGCAATATCCTGTTAATTAAAATCAAACACGTTGTTGTTATTAATTGTGGCATGCTTTGATTATGAAACGGATTATCCGGAATTGAAATTATCGACCTGGTTAAACGGGCAGCAACGTGCGACCAGAACCAGTATTTGGTTTCAAGGTTTCCGGGGGAAGCTCGCTATCTCAACAGTTCACTAAGCCCCTTTGCTAGATAGATTGCACCGATAATCAAAACGATATAGCGGCCAGCCATTTTGAACTGGACATCTGATATCCGTTTAACAATCAAGCTGCCAAGAAAATTCCCTAACAGGGCGGCG
>JAPKEK010000499.1 GCA_028822125.1 Pseudomonadales bacterium
TACGGAGCGGCGTTAAGCTTATTGAGCCAGGCTTTGAAATGGGCCTCATCTAATATCACCTCATAGTTAGCAACCGGTATGGGCGCCATAACCATTGCCGGGCTGCCGAGTTCCTCCAACCAACCGGCAAACTCATACTCAAGGTAGTATTTCTGTAAGCCCTCAACGTCTCGATCGGCCTGCTCTAACTCATCTATTTTCTTTGGCAATTCGAGGTGCTGACGAATGGTTGCCAGGTCGTAAGACATGGGTAAAAACTCAAGAGAGGCGCGAAGGTTTTCACCAACCTTACCTTTCACCTGATCCGCATTAGCCATCACGCCTGTTAAAGAATCAAATTCGGTCAACCATTTAACAGCCGTCTTTGGTCCACATTTTGGAACACCTGGTATGTTATCAGAGGTGTCTCCCATGAGTGCCAGATAATCAATAATCTGATCCGGATTGACACCGAATTTCTCTTTAACGCCGTCCACATCCATATACTGCCCATTCATAGTATTGATCAGCACAATCTGGTCATTAACCAATTGCGCCATATCCTTATCGCCTGTTGAAATCAGGGTGCGCTTACCGGCGTCATTGAGCTGTCGAGCAAGCGTGCCAATGACATCATCTGCCTCAACCCCTTCAACGCATAACAAGGGTATGCCCAGGCATTCTACAATGCGATGAATCGGTTCAATCTGGCTACGTAACTCTTCAGGCATGGGCGGCCTGTTCGCTTTATAATCCGTGTATATATCGTTCCTAAACGTTTTTCCCTTGGCATCAAATACAACAATTAACTGACTCTCGTAAAATTCTGCCTGCAGCTTTCGAATCATGCTGATAACGCCCTTTATAGCACCGGTCGCCTGGCCTTTTGAATTCTCCAGCGGTGGTAGTGCATGAAAGGCACGAAAAAGGTAGGATGAGCCATCCACCAGGATAACTTGGAAATCATTATTCATTAGCAACTTTCCCCTGGTTTAAGAGCAAACCATACTGTGATTATTCGACTACTTTCAATCATATTCGCACTATCTCTATTATTTCCTTGTCTGCACACAGATGCCGGTGAGGCTGAACAAGAGGTTATCTCTATTGTTGAAGATAAAGAACGTACCATTTACGAATATCGTCACAATGGTGTACTGATCATGATAAAAGTCCAATATAAAAACAGGCGTCCTTACTATATGGTTCCAGCAGACGGTGCGGCCCATTACTCGGATCTAAGCAGGAAAAAGCATCTATACCCTCAATGGGTTATCCTAGAGTGGTAATTCGTGGCAACTTTTACACCCCTGCATAAAGTAGATATCGAAAACTTCCTGGCTTTGTTTAACGTCGGGCAGCTAACTGATTTCAGGCAAATTCCAACGGGCATAGAAAACACAAACTATTTTGTAACCACAACCAAATACAATCAGGAACAACATTTTGTTCTAACCCTGGTGGAAGTGGCTTCTTTCACTGAAGTACCTTTTTTCATCAGCCTGACTCGCCACCTGGCAAACTATGGACTACCCGTGCCGGCTGCAGAATTGACCCTGGACGGCATGTCATTAACTGTTCTGAAAAACAAACCGGCAATGCTTCTGCCAAGGCTGCCTGGTGCTCATCTGCAACAACCCAGTTCAGAACATTGTCTCGAGGTAGGCCAACTACTGGGCCTCATGCATTCTACTTTACTAGGCAGTTCATATCACAGAGAAAATCCCTATTCCTCAGACTGGATGTATACAACCATTCAACAACCCCAGGCGCACTTTGAACCTGCAATTAAAAACCTGTTAACCCGCTGTGCGGAACTTTATGACCTTCTCGAGTCCACTTCCTTGCCACGAGGAATCATTCACGGTGACCTGTTCAAGGACAATATACTATTCACTGATGCCAAGATTACCGGCGTGCTCGATTTCTTTCATGCCAGTACCGATTTCCTGATGATGGATATTGCAATCACCATCAACGACTGGTGTCGCAACCAGAACCAGTCCATTGATCCCGAACGCGCGGCCGGTTTACTACGTGGCTATGAAATGACTCGGCCCATAGAGCCCGAAGAACGCGATCACATGACTACTTTTCAACAAATCGCTGCTGCGAGGTTCGCCTTAACCCGATCATTAACAGGCCTACCCGGCAATTATTTGAAAGATCCCGAAGCGTGTCTGCTGCTTTTAGAGTCTCTGGTATACCCCCAGACATAGATCTGGATGAACAGCCAAACCTTGACCACGTTATACATTAAAACCCCTTCACGCGACTAACCCACTAATAGGACTAGCGGCGATCAGTGCGGACTAGGGGCATGACTACAATTCAATTACTAGGTAGATTTTTCATTATGGTTAAAAGATTCGCTACAGTATGAGGTGGCCTGATATATCCTGCATGTCGGCCGGACCCATTAACCAGTACTAGACTACTGCCATGATCTACATTATAACCGTTGGAATCAACATCCGGCATATGACCGACGGTTACATAAACCTGCTTGGCCAGGGCCTTTATTTCCTGAATCTCACCGGTAATTCCGATAAATGCAGAATCAAATTCTTTCAGATACAGATCCAACTGGTCAGGTGTATCTCTCTGGGGATCAACCGTCACTAGCCAAACCTGAGGAAATTCATGCTCTGCTCCAGCCTTAACGCTTGTTAATGTCGCCATGGTTGTAGGGCAAATATCCGGGCAATGAGTAAATCCAAAAAAAAGAACATTCCACTGACCTTCAAAATCAGCCGCTGTAAATACCTCTCCCGAATCCAGGGTGAGACTTACCGGATCTAATACTCGGGGTTCATCTAAAAGAATAAGGCCAAGCTGCCGCGCTTCTACTTTGCTCAGTCTATCAGGAGATCCAAG
>JAPKEK010000500.1 GCA_028822125.1 Pseudomonadales bacterium
ATCGCGGCTGCTTGAAAGACGCAATGTCAGGGTTTCGCCAGTGTCTGTATCCTCCCGCATCAGGGTCGATAATTGAGGTAACGGCGGCGCTACCAAATCGACTTCGCCATCCACCGTATAGGTTGCCCTCGACCATGGCAGCAGCACAGGTTCAACCGGACGACCGAGGCCCTTGAGCTGGGCAGGTACGGGGTTAGGAGATTTTGCACGGTACCAAGCCTGCTGGTTATCAGCATCGAAGATAAACTCGTAGTTAACGTGCTGAGGTCGACTCTCGGAGTATAATGGCACGGCCAGGCTAACCAGAAAGCTTGCCACAACGGCAAACGTTAACCCATACCTGAGGGCCTTCAAAGCCACGCCATGAACAAAAGGCAGCAGGAGTAGCCCATATAGGCCCAGCGCCGGGAAGGTAGCCCAGATCAGCTGATACCCTTGCGTCGATTCCAGGGTTAACACCAGGCCGAGAGATGCCGGCAGGGCGATAAATAAGGTCATCAACCTGCCTAGTAGAGCTGCCTTGGCACTTAAAAAGGGCAGGACAACGATGACTGCAGCTGCCGCCACGACTGGTGTCAATAAAAGATTAGTCGCCGCCGGTAACCACAGATAAGCTGCGCAGGCCAGCAGCCACCAGCACCACCAGACGCTATGGAACAACACTTTTTCACTACATCTGTTGCGTAAAAACTGACCCAGATACAAAGTTGACAGGAGGGCTGAGCCAAACAGACCCACTCTTAATGGAAAATCATGGGCGGGCCAGGCAACAACGGTTCCCTGGGCAATCTCAAGCAGCCAGAAATAGCCCCATGGAAGGGCCAGTATTAATGCTAAAGCCACAGGAAGAATTAAGATCGTCCCTAATAGATGCATTCTTGGGAAATTCGCCCTGATAAGCGCGATAACTAAAAAAACGCATGCCAACAGCAACAGGGGTAAATTCCAGGACATGGGCCATTGCGTCCACCAACCGTAAATAGCGCCATAAACCCTGTTTCCCGGTGCCCAGTTTTCGATATCGCTATCGGCAAGATTTCTGATCAGTGGCCAAAGATTATCGCCATGATGCTGCAGGGTTGACAGATCAAGGTTAACCAGGCTATCCAGAGGCGTGTGATAATGGTTGCGCTCACCGGCAAAGGCAAAATCCAGCCCGGCAACCTGGGCCCGCTTGGATACCGAAAAATCGGTGTCATTAGGCATTCGCTTGAAGATTTCATCGATCAACGACATACCCGTTGGGCTATCGGTTGAAGCACTGTAGGTTTTGATTAGATCAGCGTTATCAAGGTGGGAGCGTAGGATCTGGCTCACGCCCGAAGACCCGCTACCTTCAATATTGATTACTGCAGCCACCTGCTGACTTAAATCGTGATGCTTGAAAAAAGCCTCTGCACCAAGCAAGCCTGCTTCTTCAGCATCTGTAATAATCAGCATAACCGGGTAACGTGTGGGGCCCGATGCCTTCAACAACCTGGCTGCTTCAAGGACTGCAACCAGCCCGGCCCCATCATCACCGGCACCCGGTGCAGGCGGTACCGAATCATAATGGGCCATGAGCGCAACGTAAGGACTGCTGTTCTCTCCCGGTATGGTAGCAACGATATTTTCAACCCAGCCGCATCGGGAAAACCGGGCCGAACATCCCCACGCCTGCTGCACAGAAGCAGCAATTTCCTGCTCTGCTAACCAGACCAGTATTTCATCTCTAACCCTGGCGTTTGCCTGGCTGCCCACAGGATGCGGACTTTCATCACCGAGCAGACGAGCAAGCAAATCAAATGCTGATTCAGCTGAGAATTCCGTCATTCCGGTTTCAGCAGGCTTTACAGTGGGCGGTTGGCTCGCCTGATGATTCAGTACAAAGCCTGCCACACTCACCAGTAAAGCCAATATCAATATGAATCTTTGCATAGCGGGCACTAGCCTCTCTGGTCTTTCCTGATCTCAGCCATCAAAGTAAATAGTGCCACGGTGTCCGCGCTCGAGTGCGTGCCAGAAAACTCCCGATACAGGGTATCAACATTAATCGCTATGCGCTCGGCATCTCCCCAGGAATCAAATTGACTCAGGCTGATATCCAGGGCAGCTTCTCTCACCGACAACCCGGCATCAAAACGCTTTCTTGTCTCTGCCTGAACGTACAGAAGATACTCCTGGACCCGTCGGACGCCAGCAGCATCAGTAATCGGCCCATGGCCCGGCACAATAACATCTGCCTGCATGGCTATGATCCGGTCACAGGCTGCTATCCAGTTTTCCACCGGCCCAGCCCACATAAGCGGCGTACCATCGATAAACAGAATATCTCCGGTAAATACGGTTTTTTCCTCCGGAACGTAAACCAGAACATCCCCCCGGGTATGAGCCGGGCCCACCTCGATAAGTTCAACGTGCTTACCACCCACTTGTAGTTGCAGATCACCGGAGAAGGTTCTGGTTGGGAGCTTTTCGGCAACCTGGCGAAAATCAAATGGCCCGAATATTTCCTTCAAATACAACCCAGTATCGCCTAGCTGATCGGCAGCATCCATAAAGCCCTGCATCATCTGCGGTGTGAACGCTTCCATTTCTCTGGCACTGGCAGCAGAGGCAATCACTTCGGCCGACGTGCACAGGCCATTGCCATGGGTATGATCACCATTGGCATGGGTGTTGACCACCGTATTGATCGCTGCAGGAGCAATACCGGCAACATCCGACATGACGTCCAGCATTTCCTGGGTGAGTTTCGCATCAAACAGGGTATCCACCAACAGAGATTGATCACCGTCGACAATTAACCCTGCATTTGACCATCCCCAGCCACCATCGGGTTGCAACCAGGCATAGAGGCCGTTGCCGGTCTCG
>JAPKEK010000501.1 GCA_028822125.1 Pseudomonadales bacterium
CAAATGGGTCCTATTATATTCCCAGGTAGAAAACACGGCTGTCTGTAGCTTGTGATCAGAAGCTTTAGCGATTCGAAAAATATCCCAGTAGCGATAATCCGGGTGTCTGACTTTGTTATCCCAGACATTATGTTTGTTCGCCCAGGTACCCGTCAACAGGCTCTGGTAGCCCACGGCTGATACCGTCGGGCTCTCAGTATCAGTGCCAACAGCGCCACCCACGAAAGCACGGCTGTAACCGCCCGCATTACTGATCAAATCAAGGTTCGGTGTATGAACGCGCTCCAGCACATCTGCTGGTACGCCATCGACAATAATAAAGACCACTTTGCGCATGCTTCCCTCCAAGGCTAAATCAACTGGATTATCGGCGACGGCCAAACTTGATGCAAAGGCAGAAAAGATCAGAACGGTTCTAACAGACCATTGCCCTGCTGCAACGAACAATTGTTTGCTCCTCAATTAGCCTCCCATCCCGTGATTTCCTTCAGAGACCAAAACCCTAAAGTCCTGGGCGCTATGCAGTAACCATTGCAGCAGATATTCAGCAAAGGTCTGGCGTACTACCAGTTTATACTTGTACTCAACCGTACTGCAGGCTTGCAGAACATTGGCTTTAGCCATGCCAATCTGGGCGCAATCACCGTTGTTAAAACAGGTCGGATGCAAATCCAAAGTACAGCCTTTAGCGAGAATATCCGCCGCCTGGGTCCTTCAATTTCAAGCACGACCACTGAACCGCCTAGGCGGGTCGGACACAAGCAAAAACTTCTTCTTTTCCGAGTCATCCGGGTCTTTCAAAAAGGCTTAAGGTTATCTCTTTCGATAACGCTCATTTCGTGCACGGTAACCGATTTTTATGCGCGCATCCATCATTTTTTTATCATCTTTTTTAGGCGTATTTTTAAATCGATTTAAACACCAAAAATATACGTTAGAAGCCCAATTTTAATGGGTTCAACAGAGATTAAGCCGTTACTTGTATTTACTTCAAAAGTCCTACCCAGGAGGCAAACTTGAGCGACTTAAACTGACTTGATCTGATAAGCCAGTGCACCGCCGTGAAATAACATTGAATTTCTGAATCACATCATGACGTAGCAACCTTTAACTGTTAGCCTTAAGTGAATAACTCAATTGCTCTATTGTGACTGTCAAACCCGGGACCGGTGAGGCTGGAACCCAACCAATCCAGAGGTAATCTTCTATCGAAAACAAAACTAATGCTGCGGGTACAGCTCCCGTCAATGATTTCGGTCATGTCATAGGTGAGGACAATCTTAAAATCTACGGCCTGGACCTTCACAACCCTGTATTCATTGTATCTGCAGCGCTGACAATCATGCTGGTGGTCATAACTCTCGCCCTGCCTGACACTTCCAGCCTTTTTTATCTGCAACTCAGGCAGTGGGTCACGACCCAGTTCGATTCTTTTTTCCTGATCTCAGCTAACATTTTTGTTGTCTTTTGTATCGCCATTGCCATCTCCCCCTATGGCAGGATTCGCTTAG
Source organism: Pseudomonadales bacterium (assembly GCA_028822125.1). Classification (GTDB taxonomy): domain Bacteria; phylum Pseudomonadota; class Gammaproteobacteria; order Pseudomonadales; family Azotimanducaceae; genus UBA9926. The sequence continues at coordinate 1,512 of JAPKEK010000501.1, forward strand.
GCGGAAGACAGGCCAGGCCCGAATACCCATATGCCTCTTGGCTGGCAATGCTATTCGCTGCAGGAGTGGGAATCGGTCTTATGTTCTATGGCGTTCATGAGCCCATCACTCACACATTGCATCCCCCGCTAAATATCGATGCCACCGATGTAGAACAGGCCCGTGCCGCGGGGATGTCGGCAGCGATTTTTCATTGGGGCCTGCATGCCTGGGCGATTTACGCTGTCGTGGGTCTGGCGCTGGCATTTTTTACATTTAATCGTAATATGCCCATGACCCTGAGATCGGCCTTTTATCCCTTACTTGGCAAGGCTGTCTGGGGACCCTGCGGCCACGTCATCGATATTGTTGCTGTGCTGGCAACGGTCTTTGGGCTCGCCACATCCCTGGGAATCGGATCTGAACAAATCGCTGCCGGGTTATCCTATCTTTTCAGTATCGATGCCAGCACCAGTACCAAGGTAATCCTCATTATCACCATTATCGCTATCGCCATAGTCTCGGTCATATCCGGCCTCGACAATGGCGTGAGGCGCCTCAGTGAAGTCAATCTCGGCCTGGCATTCCTGTTACTGGTATTTGTCTTTATGGCCGGACCTACCCTGAACATCCTGCTCAACCTTGGCACTGTGACGAGAGACTATCTTTATTACCTGCCCCAGCTCAGCCACTGGATTGGCCGTGAAGACAACCTGTTCCTGCATGGCTGGACAACCTTTTACTGGGCCTGGTGGATCTCCTGGTCTCCTTTTGTCGGCATGTTTATTGCCCGGATCAGTTTTGGTCGAAGTGTCCGCGAATTTGTCATCTGGGTGCTCATCGTTCCCACTCTCATCGGCCTTATCTGGATGGCCACCCTGGGCGGCACGGCGCTAGAACAGATGATCACCCTCGGCTATCGAGGGGTTGCCGACGCACCACCAGAGCTGGCACTGTTCAAAATGCTGGAGGGCCTGCCATTCACCAATTTCGTCTCCACCCTCTGCGTTTTTCTTATTGCTCTGTTTTTCGTAACCTCAGCTGATTCTGGATCACTGGTAGTTGACACTTTAACGGCAGGTGGAAAAGTTGATGCACCCATCAGACAACGGATATTCTGGTGCTCCACCACTGGATTAGTGGCAATAGCACTCATGGTTGGCGGCGGCATGGCATCCCTGCAGGCACTGACAACCGCCATAGGCCTGCCCTTTGGGTTACTACTGTTACTCATGTGTGTCAGCCTGCTGAAAGGGTTTCAGCAGGAAAGCGCCTGACCACGACAACGTATTGGTTCGGTCAATCCCAGATCAGACCGTACCCGACGTCTGCATCTGAGCTGACACTGGTGTAGCCGATCC
>JAPKEK010000502.1 GCA_028822125.1 Pseudomonadales bacterium
GGCCTGGTCTTCCTGACCTTCTATTCTTTTGCAGGGTTATTTATGGGAACCCTTGCAGATCGCCTTAATCGTACTAAATTCATATCTTTTGGATTGGCGCTGTGGAGCTTGCTGACAGCGGCATCAGGTGCCGCCAGGGGATTCGTGAGCCTTGCCCTGCCAAGAATGTTTATTGGTGTTGGTGAATCAATATTAACGCCTGCCTCCATGTCGCTACTGGCAGATCGCTTCCCTGCTCGACAGCTTGGCTTTGCTTCAGGGTTTTATTATATGGGAGTGCCAATTGGGGTTGGTGTCAGCTTGTTGATTGTCGGTTATCTGGGACCTCTGATTGGCTGGAGAAATTGTTTTTATTCCCTCGGTGCTATTGGACTGTGTATGGCTGGGATGCTGTTTTTTTTAGAAGAAACCCCCCGGCGCCATTTGCAGGAGGCAGGTGCCGGGTCATCTGAACGCCAGCAGAGCTTTATGGTAATGATTGCAGCACTTTTGCAGGCCCTGAAAGCCTCCCCTGCTTTAGTAATGACCCTTGCCGGCGGCGTTGCATTTCACTTTGTCCTCGGGGCCGCAACGTTTGACCAGCTTTGGTATGTTCAGGAGAGAGGGTTTGATCGAGCTGAGATCGCCCAGATTACAGGTTGGATAGGCATTACAGCGGGTATTGCCGGTAATTTGTTTGGCGGTATCGGGGGTGACTGGTTTCTGCGTAAAACAGGGCTCGGTAGACCTATGTTTTTGTTTATCATCATGTTGGTACTGGCGCCTATCAATCTTGCTTATCGACTGGTGGATCCAGGCTCTTTTGTCTTCTGGGCAGGTGTGGTTACCGGCTTTTTTCAATTGGGGTGCTTTTACGGGCCCACATTTGCGACCGTGCAGGAATTGGTCCCCTCGCAGATCAGGGCCACCGTTGTTGCTTTTTATCTATTGCTGCTGAATATGGTGGGTGTGGCTATTGGCGTCAGTCTGGCGGGTGTATACATTGATTATCTGCTGTCCATAGGGGCTGCTGAGCCCTATACCCAGGCACTGCTATGGTTTACGGTCATTTCATTTTCAGCAATCCCTTTATTTTTTCTAGCGGGGCGTCGATATAACAAGGACAAACAGCGTTTAATGGACTCCACAGGCTGAATGAAAGCGGGAATAGTCATAGAAAATCGAGTCCTGATCGATGAATATCTGGATAGCATCTGGATCGAAAAGGGCCTGAGTCGAAATACTATAGAATCCTATGGCCGGGATCTGGAAGCTATCAGTCATTGGCTTGAGGCTCGCGGCTTGAAGCTGCTGCGTGTACAAAGATCTGATTTACTAGCCTATCTGGCCTTTCGAATGAAAGCAGGCCTAAATGCCAGATCCACGGCTCGAACGTTGTCTTCTGTTCGATCTTTTTACCGATATTTGTTACGAGAAAACAAAGTCGTAATTGATCCAACCTTGCAGATTGATAACCCAAAAATGGGTAGAAAATTGCCCGATACACTCTCCGAGCAGGAAGTTGAGCTGCTGCTCGAGGCCCCGGATGTAGAAACGCCCCTGGGATTGCGCGATCGAACCATGCTCGAGTTTCTCTACGCAGCTGGATTGAGAGTCTCTGAACTCGTTAATTTGAAGATGACTGAAATCAATTTGCGTCAGGGGGTGCTAAGAGTGACTGGCAAGGGCAGCAAGGAGAGGCTGGTGCCGATTGGAGAGGAGGCATTACGCTGGCTGGATGGTTTTGTGAAAGATTCACGACCGAGCCTTCTAAAGGGGGTAACGGCGTCAGATGTGGTGTTTCCGAGTAATCGAGGTGGGTTCATGACCCGCCAGGCTTTCTGGTACCGGATTAAGCTGCACGCTCAGACGGCTGGTATTCGGACTCATCTGTCGCCGCATACCCTCAGGCACGCCTTTGCTACGCATTTATTGAATCACGGTGCGGACCTTCGCGTGGTACAGTTATTATTGGGTCATAGTGACCTGTCCACTACGCAGATCTATACCCATGTGGCTAAACATAGGTTGAAATCACTGCATAAGGAGCACCATCCGCGTGGCTAGGCCTGCAACCTTTGGCAATATTGTTTAAACGGGCTAAACTGCTCATAAAATTAAGGATTTATTCTTGAAAACACAAATGATGATCTGGTTTTCGAGCGCCTTGCTATCGCTGACGGCTATGGCCGATTCCGATGCAGTTGACGCCGTGCGTTTCGCTTTGCAGGAGAATAGTAAACTACCTGTAGAGGAAGTGAGTGTCAGTCAAATGCCGGGACTCTATGAGGTGGTGCTGTCAGATGGCACGGTTTTGTTTACCGATCAGAGCGGCACCTATTTTATCGTGGGGGACCTGTACCAGGCTACTGGCAGGAGTCTGGTAAATCTCAGCGACGCACGACGTAATGATCAGCGTAAAAAATTGATTTCTGCTATAGATGTATCAGAGATGGTGGTATTTTCCCCCGAGCCAGGAACGAAAAAAGCTGCCATTACTGTGTTTACGGATATTGATTGTGGTTATTGCCGAAAATTACACCAGGAGGTCCCTGAACTGAATCGAATAGGGATAGAAGTTCGTTATCTGGCGTATCCCAGGGCTGGGCTGGAATCGGAAAGTTATGACAAGATTGTTTCAGCCTGGTGCGCTGATGATCAGCGTTCAGCACTGACACGAGCCAAGAACGGTGAGAAAATTGAATCCCGGGACTGTAAGAATCCAGTTGCCGAGCACTATGCTCTGGGTGGGGTGGTAGGTGTAACCGGGACACCTTCTATTATATTTGAAGATGGCCGCCTTTTGCCTGGATATTTGCCAGCCCAGAGGCTAGCACAGCAGTTAGACATCGCTTCTGGCGGCTAGCC
>JAPKEK010000503.1 GCA_028822125.1 Pseudomonadales bacterium
CAACTAGCCCCTTATTTAGAAGGATGCTGTGCTCTGATAAAGGCTGAGCAAAGACATGTCATGGGTGAACACTTCAGCCTTCATCCAGGACATCCAAATGGTTATACTTGATCATCTCTATCAATTCATCCACATACAGCTGACCCCTTTCAGAATATCTCAGCAATCCAGACGCTAATTCCACGCCACTGAGCGTTGCCTGCCGCTGTCTCAAGCCAGCTCGTAATCTGCGAAGTTCAAGGTAAGCAGGATGGCTATTAAGATTCAATAAATAGTATTCAATGCAGGCTTGGACCGATACAAATGCAGCAACCTGGTGGGTTGCCCCTTCAGCTCGATGTTTCGGTATCACGCCACAATTCTCGGTGTAACACCAAATGCCAAAAAGGTTCAGCTGATTCCTTGCAAAAGAAGAAGTACCCCAGGCAGATTCATTGGCTGCTTGCGCTAGGACCAAGGAGGGTGGTATTTCATCCACTCTGTACAGCAATTGATCCACTACTTCAAGCGAATCCAGGTCGCTTCGATTCGGCACACGATAACGAGACGCTAACTGCCTGAGGTAGGCTTTGGACTGTTCACTCAGATCACCAGGTGATCCAGTTCCGCTTTGCAGTGCTTGTTTAAGCGCAACTATTTTTTGCCGCTCGGATCGAAGTTGTTGATTTGCCTTGTTCACCCTGGGTTGCAAATAATTGAAAAAAGCCTGCTTCTTCTCACCAACCTGGCTGTAGCTGGCAAAATCTGGTAATGCCTCTCGGGCATCAAACAGTTTCTGCTGCCACATAACAACAATCGATATTATGCCGAGTGCAACCCCACCTATAATTAACCGTCTACTAGTCATCTCTATTTAATTCTCCCGATTTAATTCTTCCAAAACAGATCTTTCCATTTACATAAACAGGCCTACTTGGTATCGCTTCCTTGCCTATATTAGTCGTCCAAGCACTACAGTGACAAGTGGTCTCCTTGCTTGCAAACAAATCCAAACCCGCCACAGCCATTTGACCCTGTCATTACACCAGACTTCCTCATGGCAGGCGCTTTTCTGGTATTAGCACAAACCGACATGCCATCTGGGCTCAGGGCAGGCTCACTTTAGTTGACCTTCACCCTATTTCGCGCTGGTAATGAAGCCCAGGCCGTCAATTCATTTAACCGGCCCACCTGACTTGGCTAAACACCGACTTCATGTCAGTATTAAAAGACGAAAAGCTTGGGATGCAATTTTGCCAGCGACCCATTCAACGGTCAAGATTCAAGCAGAAGACGATTTTGGCTGACGCACTAATTCATAAGAGTTGAGGACCCCGCTATGACGGAATGGCATTTCGCTACCGCCTACGAAAGAATAGCCGACACAATCGGAGACCAAGTAGCATTAATATCAGGTGATCAAACGTCCACGTGGACTGAATACGACGATAAATCTGCTCGCATAGCTAATATACTTCATCAGCACGGGCTGGGCACCGATAGCAAAGTGGGCATCTATCTCCATAACAGTAATGAGTATCTGGAGGCTCATCACGGCATTATGAAATTACGAGCCTGCCCTATCAACGTCAATTATCGCTATCAGGAAGAGGAGCTTATCTATCTTCTCAACAATGCCGATGCTGAGGCAATTGTCTTTCAGTCAGCCTATGCTCAAAGAATAGCAGCCATCAAGGATAGACTGGATCAGGTTAAATGCTTCATTCAGGTTGCAGATCAGACTGACAATAGCCTCATCAATGGCGCCCTTGATTATGAGTCTGTTATCAAATCAGCCGATCCCATGGCCCGTATCGAAAGGAAGGCCAGCGACCTATACATGCTCTATACCGGTGGAACAACCGGCATGCCTAAAGGGGTAATGTACGCAAATGGCGAACACTGCGCCGGCCTGGCTGCCTTTGGCGCGACGCTGGGCATTAAGCCAGTTGAAAGTGTTGACGACCTCCCTGCCGCCATAGGCCAGGCAAGAGATCTTAATATGCTTCCCAGAGGCATGATCTGCTGCCCGCTGATGCATGGTACTGGAATATGGATCGGAGCCATGATTTCGCACCTGGCCGGAGGCGCTGCTATTACGGTTGATAAACTCGGACTAGACCCACACTTGCTGTGGAGTGAAGTTCAAAGACATGGCGCCACATTCATGACCATCGTGGGTGATGCTTTCGCAAGGCCTTTACTCAATGCTCTGGAAGAGGCCAGCCTCAAGCAGACACCGTACAATCTAAGTAGCCTGGGGTTGATTATCTCTTCAGGGGTCATGTGGTCACAGGAAGTCAAGGATGGCCTTCTGGCTCAACATGAGATGACCCTCATTGATGCTATAGGATCAAGCGAAGGCGGTATGGGCAGCTCGGTTTCCACTCGAGAGACTTCTTCCAATACGGCCAAATTTGAACTCAGCCCGGGTGTTCAGGTATTTACTGATGACAATAAAATCGTGGAACCGGGCTCAGGTGACATGGGCATGATCGCGACCCAAAGCGCCATGCGCGGTTATTACAAGGATCAGGAAAAAACAGCAGAGACTGTGCGGGAAATTGCTGGTAACCGGTGGGTTTTCCCAGGCGACTATGCCACTGTTGAAGCTGATGGGCGCATCAACCTGCTCGGTCGCGGGTCAATGTGCATTAATACTGCAGGTGAGAAAGTTTTCCCTGAGGAAGTGGAAGAAGTAGTAAAGAGACATATCAGCGCTGAAGATTGCCTGGTTGTGGGCATGCCCGACCAACGTTTCGGTGAAAAAATAGTTGCCGTGGTTTCTCGCAATAATAACAATCTTAATGACACAGCGCTGATAGAACACTGTCGTGAGTTTCTGGCCGGTTTTAAATTA
>JAPKEK010000504.1 GCA_028822125.1 Pseudomonadales bacterium
AATGATTTTTATTCTTTTTTTATTTTTTTTTGTATCAATAGAAGTCAGTTTTGAAAATTCAATAGCAATGCCCGTGTATAACTGAGAGATCACCGAGCGGGGCAGAGGAAGTCGACCTTCAACTGGGTCGTGGATAGTGAACTGGTTACCGGTGATTTTTGTCAGAACAACCCAATGGTTAAAACGCCAGTGAAGAATTGCTGGTAGCGCCAGTTGGGGAAGCTGGTCCAGGTCACATTGAACTGGCTTGCCGGTGAGGTGCATTTTCTTTGCACAATGAATTATGTCTTTGATGGATAGCTCCTGGTCGCGCCCTCCCACCCTTTCGCGGAATTCATTTAAACTGATATCTCCGCCCAGGCCTCGTTGAATCATAACCAGGCAGGCCAGGCCACATTCATAAGATTCGACCTGGAATACGGTCTCAACTTGGTTCATGACTGACCTTGCATAGTGTGAGTAATAAAACCCTGGAGATGTTCAAGTAGTGTTTTATCCTGGAGCTGTATTAATGCCTTAAGCGGCATGCCGGGACTTAGTGAGGAGGCTTCATCTGTCGATCTAATCAGTCCTTTGTTGAATTCAACCCTGACCAGGTTGATGTAGGTGCTGGATTGCTGTCTCGGGCCGGATTGCAGGGGTATGGCAGCATCATCTATGTGCGAGATGAAGGTTTTCAGCAGGATCGGGTCATTTTTGCCATCACGCTCTAGTTTCAGGTGAACTGGATCGCCCTGAGCGATATAGTCCCTGAATTTAACGGGCACAAACAGGGTCGCAGAATGCGTCTGGCTGGTTTTATGTATGTTTACTAAGGCCACGCCTGGATTTACCTGACTATGCAAGCTGATATGGCGATAACCGACAGTTCCAGGTGCAGGTGCTTTCAGAATGATTTTCAGTCCGGATTCCAGAATCGAGCGACGTTCTCTCAACAGCGAGATATTCTGCATTTCCTGGTTGATACTATCGTGCAGTTGGGTTTGTGATTCGGCCAGCACAATTGCCGAAACTGCATGGTGGCTGACTATATCCTCTCGTTGCTGATACAGTTGCAGTAGCGACAGGTCCGCTTCAACAACGGTCTGAGCCAGGCCCTGCCATTCCTGTCGAGAAACATATTTCTTGTTCAGAAGGGCCTGGGTGTCTCTGGACATGAGATACAATTGCTGTCGTTTTTGCCTTTGGAGCGAAATTCTCCGGACCTGCAGACTGGCTTTGGTTAACAATGTTTTCGCTTTTAGATCGTATTTGTTACTGGCAAGTCTCAGGGCCTGTGCTAATAATTCCAGTCTTTGTTGTTTCAGGCTGATTTGTTTGCTAATTTCGACGATTCTTGAAGCATGTTCTCTGCTATCGTGTTGGCTTTTCAGGCTGATTATGGGCTGGCCCGCTTTGATTACCTCACCTTCGCTGACGAAGATATCTGAGACATGACCAATGCTGTTAGATCGAATGATATGTACATTGTGACTATCAATTTTGCCGCTGACCAGATGCGATTGGGAGTAAGTTAACTGTAGTAACCCCAGGACAATGAGCATGGCGATAGTTGCACCAGCCGCCCACGGCCAAAGCGTTCGGTTATGGGCAGCGTGGTTTTGTGGATAGTCAAACTGCTGCTGATGAAAACGAACTGCTTCTGGCCTGAACAGTTTTGCGGGTACATTTTTCATGATGCTAAATAACTTCTCTTATGGACGTTGTAGTCTGTTGGCATAGGTAATAGGTTAAATCGCAACTTCTTGTTTGTGTTCTGTCCACGCAGGGCCTCTGGGTAGTGCCTTTACGATTCTTATCTAATAAGTGAGCCACTTTGTAAGTGACCCACTTTAGCCTTCAGTAATACTTGAAAGGCCCCTGTTGTGAAGGGGCAGCAGACCATCTTAAAGTGCTGACCTGCGCTTGAACGAAGATCAACCGGACTATGTGGCCAGCATGACGAACGCAACGGCGCCTAATGATTAGTTTTGCGCGAATTCAATTGTTTAGGAGTGCCTTCTTGGGTTATGTTTTGTAGTGGGAGCTTAATTGATACTAGTAGGCTGAGAAGGACGGAGCTTCGGATTCAGACACCGTTTTAAGTAAGCTATGGCTGAATGGCTTGTTAGTTCGGTTGCCCCATTTGTAAGATTTAATTGGTTTGTTAAGGGCAGCTCAACAACGCACGCAATCAAGGAGACAGGAAATCGTGGTTAAGATTAACCCAGGGGGAAAACTAAAAGGCAAGGTGGCTATCGTCACGGGTGCCAGTAGAGGTATCGGAGAAGCAATAGCTTTGCGATATGCTCAGGAAGGGGCACGCGTCGTGGTGTCAGCTCGAACGATAGATGACGGAGACCATGTTCTGGCGGGCGGTATTAATAACGTAGTACAGCGCATTGTTGATGCTGGCGGCCGGGCAATCGCCGTCAGAAGTGATCTTGCTATCAAGGAACACAGGGAGAATCTGGTCAAGGAAGCCCTGACGGCCTTTGGTTCGATCGATATTCTGGTGAACAACGCGGCGGTCACGTATTTTGTACAGGTTAAGGATTTCACCGATAAACACCGAAACCTGATGTTCGAAGTCCAGGTAAATGCACCTTTTCATCTGTCTCAGATGGTATTGCCGACTATGCAGGCGCGAGGGTCAGGTTGGATCTTGAACGTTAGCTCACATGCTGCGATACACCCGGCGAAAGACGTAGCCGGTCGTGGTGGTACCGTTTACGGTATGTGTAAAGCAGCACTGGAAAGGTTTACCACGGGCCTGGCATCGGAGGTATACAATGATGGTATCGGTGTTAATGTCATCTCACCCGGGCTGGTAGCGACCCCGGGGGTGGTTCATCAC
>JAPKEK010000505.1 GCA_028822125.1 Pseudomonadales bacterium
GTTCAGGCAACGCCGGGGTGCTAACCTAACCACTTCATCGAACTGCATCGGGCTGAGCCATTCACTGACCAAACGGTTATTGAGCAGCACCCATCGGCTCAGCTTAGACGTTGCAACGACACCGAACAAGGCGGTTTATTAGCATCTCAAACCAAATTTATCGAAATGCTGACACGATCTCCTGCTCAAATGCCTGCAATAAAGCGGTGTCGCCAGAAGGTATGCCACCGAACATCACTTCCGCCACACCGGCTTCAGCAAATTCGCCAATGCGATCTATAATATACTGTCTTGACCCGGCCACTGTACCTGGACCCAGGCCCTTTACCGCGCGTTCTATCAGGCCTTTATCCTCGGTTAGGTAGCAGGGTATGAGCAGGGTCTTTCTGATCTCTGCCGGGTCCCTACCACAGGCATCGCAGTGACGTTCCAGGATGGTCAGCTTGTGCTTGAAATATTCCAGCGCCATGCCGCCGCCAGCCCAGCCATCCAGGTTCATGATGTCACCGTACCGCGCCAGCGTTCGCAAGGTTCGTTTCTCGCCGGTGCCACCAATCATAATGGGAATCGGCGAATCATAAGAGCCTGGTGATAACCGAGCCTGCTTCAGGGTATAAAAGCCGCCTTCATGATCGACAGGCTCTTTATCATGAATCAGTCGGCGAATCAGTTGACAGGCCTCTTCGAACCGGTCCTGGCGTTCCTTCATGGACGGGAAGTCCCACCCATAAGCGGCATGTTCCCGCTGATACCAGCCCGCGCCTAACGCCAGCGTAAACCGACCGCTACTCAATGTATCAATGGTACCGGCTATCTTGGCGACATGGGCTGGGTTACGATAGGTATTGCCGAGCACCAGATTACCCAGGCGCAACTTCTGCGTCATTCCAGCGACCGCTGAAATGGCAGCCAAGCCCTCAAACGCGGTCATCGCTTCCTGCTCTGGGGTAGCCCCCGGCGGGATATAATGGTCGGCAAACCAGACACTATCCCAGTCTCCTGAATCCATGGCCAGTACCGATGCAGCAACATTCTGCCAGGTAGTGCGGTACACATTTACCTGTACGCCGAAATCCATACTCCCTCCTTCATTGGGTTGATCATTCTCGGGTTAACCCACTATTTATCACAACTGCACTCACAGGACGCCTTATTCAAATCCAGATAGATACCCCAGCCGAATAACCCACTCAGGCAAAGGCAAGAGAAAATAACGCCAAGGCCTACAATCTGTAGTTGTCTGGATTTCGAATCTGTTTCCTGTTTAACATCAAAAGACATCAGTTTGCTCTCCCATTTGTTTGCAACTCAACGAATCGCGCGTAGGGCCCGCCAAAGGCCAGTAATTCCCGGTGACTGCCATACTCAATGATCCTGCCATCTTCCAGATAATAAATACGATCGGCGGAACGGATAGTCGCCAGTCGATGCGCAACCAGAATGATTAAATGATCTGTCCTGATTTGACTCAGACTGCGAACCAGGCTTCGCTCAGTCTCTGGATCCAGGGCGGCTGTTGGCTCGTCCAGAATAATAATCGGCTTGTCCGAGACAAGGGCTCTGGCGATGGCAATTCGCTGTTTCTGACCGACGGATAATTTACCACCGCTACGACCCACCCTGGTTTCATAGCCTTGAGGCAGATCCTCGATGAAACTTGCGGCATTGGCAATTTCAGCCGCGCGGCGCACCTCGGCATCAGTTGCTGCGGCCCTGCCCATGCGGATATTATCGTTGATACTAACATCAAACAAGCTTGCTTCCTGAAACACAAATGCGACCTGCCGCCTGAGTGCTGATAGCATTTGCCTGTCGAGCACCTGTCCATCTACAAGGTATTCACCCGAACCTGGTTCGATCAGTCCTGGGATCAGATAAGCAAGCGTTGTCTTGCCCGCGCCAGTGGGACCAACCAATGCGATGGTCTGACCCATCTCAGCATGAAACTCAATATCCCGCAGCGCCTGGGTTCCGTCCGGGTAATGGTAGTTAAGTCGTTTTAAGTCAAGGCTACTTTCAAAACGAAATGGCTGATCACCATCGCCTCGTTCTTCCTCCAGGATCTCCCTGGGTGAATCAAGGATACTGAACACTCGGTCCATGCCAGTCACATTTTCCTGCAGATCGAGCCATAGCCTGCCAAGATAGGCCGACGATGCGGCTATAGCCCCAAAATAGCCATAAATAACGAACCAGTCCCCCGGGGCAAACCTGCCGGCAATGAAAGAGGGGGCCAAAAAGTAAAAGACGACAAACAGCATGGCGTTGCCGACAAAAGCAGCTGTAAAAGATCCTAGTATTCTCACTAAGGTCAACTGTCTGAAACGCCTATAGGACTCAGCACTGGCGGTTGCAAAGTGCGCTTCCTGCTGGTTCGACATACCCAGCCCCTGGACCGCCAGAACATTGACCAGGCTTTCCTCAATGAGTGCCGTCGTTCTTGCGCCTGCCTCCCTGGCATAGCTGCCATATTTTCGGACCAACCCGGCAAAATATAGCACCATTACAAAGTTGAGCGGTGCGATCGCCAGGGCGCACCAGACAACCACTGGCTCGCTTCTGAACACCAGATACATCATTAATATAGTCACCGTCAGATTAACGGCGCTGGTCGCAGGACCCACCCAGATATTAAAAACAATATTAGATATCGATGGCGTGTCGTACATGGCACGATAGACTACATCGCCAATGGAACGACTCGAGTACTGCACCAGGGACTGGCCCTGGAAATGGTGGAACAATTCACTGCGCAGCTGATGATTCAGTTTATGAGCGATCCGAATATGCCAGAGGGCTTCAAACAGGCCAAAGAAGCCACTGACCA
>JAPKEK010000506.1 GCA_028822125.1 Pseudomonadales bacterium
GTTGTGCTCGGCCTTGGCACAAGCAGCTGCGCCGATCCGGTAGTGACTACCATGCGGATGCGGTGTATCTCGATGGCCAGTTTTGTACAGCCAATCCAATGAAGCCCTAGGCAAGCGCGGTTGCCGTGCGTGGCGATAGTTTTGTCTACGCGGGCGACGAGGCCGGGGCAGCCTCATTGGTTAGGCCCGCAACCAGTCAATACCAATTGAACGGCGCACTTGTGATCCCAGGCATAATTGATGCGCACACGCACCTGGTTGCCCGCTCGGCAGATACCGTAGAACTCGCCCACAGCCAAACCCGGTCGGAACTGATGACGGAAATTGCCGCCATGATAAAGCACCATCCGGATCGAAAAATATTAGTCGGTGGCGGCTGGGACAATGATCTGTTTGGCAAAACAGGCCCCCACAAGAGCGACCTCGATCGAATAGAATCCGCGCGACCGGTTGTGTTATACGATTCCTGGGGGCACAGTCTGTGGGCAAACTCCAAAGCACTGGAAATCGCCGGGGTTGATCGCGATACCTCCGGTGTAATTCCCGGGCTGGCCTTCTATCAACGCGATGAATTGGGCGAGCCCAGCCGGTAATCCGCGACGGCGCAATATTTACCTTCTCCAGTGACATTACCACTGCTGGCTGGTGGAAGGCCGAACAGGCCAATCCCCCGTCGGCATATAAACCGGCCACAATAAGCAGTACGTTGAGGGCGGCGCCTAGGCACACATGGCGCCACCTCGCAGCGATCGAATCGCATTGGACGACCTTGTTGATGGTTACACGCGCAACGGCGCGTTCTAGCTGGGCCGCGCCGAGCAGTTAGGCTCACTTGAAGTGGGTAAGCGAGCTGACCAGGTGGTCCTGGACCGCAACCTGTTTGAAGTCAATCGCTACGATATTCACAATACACGCCCGCCCGCCGTTGTGATGGATGGTGTATTGGTACACGGGAGCCTCGACGCTAATCAGCAGCAGGCAGTGCGCCCTGAATGATCTCACCTTCCATCAGCACCGCAACAGGCTGGGTCTTCCAGATTTCATCGCTATCCATGTCAAACAGGTTGCGGTCCAGGACCACCAGGTCCGCCAGTTTTCCAGCCCTAATTGAACCTATCTGGTTCTCCAGGCGCAATTGGTAGGCCCCGTTCTGCGTATAGCCAATAAGCAACTGTTCGATGCTCAAGCGCTCCTCTCGGGAAGGCCTGATGTCTTCATCGCCTGGTTCCCGCCATTCTTTTGGGGCCTGCCGGGTATGCCCAATCTGCATGCCGAAATAAGGATTCAAATAAGTCGGAAGTCGCTCACCGCCCCACCATTCGTCGCTGGAAAATGTCACCTTAATGTCCGCATCAAGAAGCGATTTCGCCGCGTACATATGCTCGTAGCGATGATCACCCAGGGAGTCTAGTAGCGGGTCATTTTGCCTCGCGGCAAACCACCACGGTGTATAATTGCCAATAACGCCCAGCGCCTTGATCCGGCGAAGATCGGCAGCGTCAATGACCTCCAGGTGGGCAATGGTAACTCTGGGATAAAAATTATCTTTGGCGAGAGCCTTTGCTGCTGCCACGGCATCCAGCACTCGTCTCACCGCAAGATCACCCATGGTGTGGACATGTAGATCAAATTGCTCTTTATCAAGTTCCAGCAGAAAGTCGCGAAGCTCGTCCACCGTTAACAGGGTATCGCCAACATAGGCAGGGTCATTGGTATAGGGTTTTAGCAGCCCACCCGCGTGGTTCTGATTGATACCATCAATGAACAGTTTGACGGTATTAAATTGCAAGCGCTTACCGCCATAGGTCGTTCGGTAGCGTTTCATTTCGGGGATGGCGAATTTCACTCGCTCTGGCGTGAATATTTGTTAAGTGCCCTCGTAGCGAAGGGGTAGTGCTCCTGCTTTTTCCAGCCTGGCCATGAATCCGTACACCAGATCCTCATAACCAAAATTGCCTGCGTCGAATAGTGTTGTTACCCCGGCCCCACTGAACAACTTCAGGGCTGCCAGCATGTTTTCTTCATGTGACTTTTTGTGCGCGACGTCATCGATACCGAATTGCTCAGCAAAATGCTGCCACCCGGCGCCTTCTTTTACCCAACCCGTGGGCTCTCCATTAATGTCACGTACATAAGTCGCCACACCTGGTTTTGGATCCGCCGTGTTTTTATCCACGCCAATCTTCGCCAGGGCTTTGGAATTCAACCAGCCGCTATGCCACCACTCACTTACAAACCACACCGGGCGATCCGGGACCACGGCATCCAGAGCCTGCTTGTTGGGCCCCATGTTATCCACACCATACAGGCCAATTGGCCAGCAACACAGTCGCAACCATTCATCGTCGGGATGCTCATCAGCGTAGGCCTTAACGGCGGCTAACAGGTCTTCCTCGTTTGATTCAGAAATGTCGCCGAAATGCTCAACGTCTATGTAACCCGGGTGAGCGTGAGCATCAACCAGCCCCGGGATCACCGGTCTCCCGGCTAGATTGATGGACTCCGTTGTGCCGGATTAATACCGAGCGATGCCCGCAGCATCACCTACGTAGATGAACCGTCCATTTTTAATGGCAACCGCTTCTGCCCAGGGTCGCTGTACATTTGAAGTAAATACTTTTGCGCCGGTTAGAATCAAATCGGCGCTTTCCTGACTCTCTCTGTCGCAAGAAGTCAGACAGGAAGTAAGGAAAATTCCCAGCACTCCAACAAGCAAAATTTGTGTTTTCATGTTTGTTTAAAGGAGCCTTGAATGAGATTATTTCTGCAGTCTAACGGCAAAGTACAGTCAGGAGAATGAGGGGTGCC
>JAPKEK010000507.1 GCA_028822125.1 Pseudomonadales bacterium
CAGCGGTCGCTATAGACGAATCATCAAACCACAACTCTGCCAAACCGGAGAAGGCCGGCGGCTCCTGACCAAGCAGCGCTCTGGCCTGGACATAACCTTTAATTCCAGGGAACACAGATCGAATGGCATCCTCAGCGTCACGATCCCGGAATTGAAAAGGGTCTTCACCAGCGTTGATCAGAAAACAGGTTTTATACATTTAACGTCCTATAAGAAATGTTCTACCGCCGCGCGCCATCATATCATCACGAATACTAAAACAGTCCCCCTCGGATAAATACGAGCTTACAAGCTAACCAACAACCATCTTCGTTTGCAAACACCGTTTTCTCGTCACGCGTTTCCTTGTTCTGCGCTTCCCATACTGTTTCTATACATTACGCCCCAGACACCGACCCCAAACGTTACCGCGATGATTTGGCCTTTTCCTGAAAGAGTTAACGGACAAAGCGTCGGGCAACGTCGTCAGCAGGTGTCATACAAACATCGCGCCGTCCAAACCAGCTGTATCGATGGCCAACCACTAGGCCATATATCCAATCCCTTAAACTAGATGGAATCATGCGCAGATTCCTCAGAAAACGCCGTTGGGTGCTGCCACCTCGATTCGTCTTTAGACCCACCTATTCCTCTGCAATAACCGCTCTGGCGGCAATATAGATGTTTTTGATAAGGTGCACATCATGCATTTCTTCAACCGTGACCTGTTTGCCGTCAATGCTGTCAGTGACTGTGTAGGCTGATGTTACCCAGTGGTAGATACAACCATCTTGCTGAGCCGATGCAGTCCAACTATGGAGTCTGAGATTACTGCCGGGAGAATTATAAGATTTATAAATGGTACACTCGCATCAATTTATTGGCTTCTGAGGATGAGTGAATGTTTAAGCTGATTGCATCAATAGGCTTATTCGTACTCATACTGATCAGTGGCCGTTCTGCCGAGGCTCATATTTTCGACATTGATGGAAATGGCGAATTAAATGCTTTAACGGATGGGCTGCTAGTTCTTCGACACTTGTTCGGTTTCAAAGGGTCAGCCTTGTCGGAAAATGCTCTGGCTCAGAACGCAGATCGCTTGGACGATGCTGAACTTCAATCCCATTTAGCAAATTACTCGCTCTATCTGGACATAGATGCCGATGGTCAAACGGACGCATTGACCGATGGGCTTCTCTTCTTGCGTTATCTCTTTGGCTTTCAAGGGTACAACCTGACAGAAGATGCAATTGGTCCGACTGCGACGCGAAGAGCCGCTGACTACAGAATTATTGAAACCTATTTGAACGACCCGGTTGCGTACTTAGGCGAGATCCTGACAGGGGGTACTGGCCACGACACCTTATATGGAGACTCTACCAACAATGCAATCTATGGCTTCGAAGGTAACGATAGCCTAGAAGGCGGTGCTGGAAATGACAGCTTGTATGGGGGTGCCGGAGAGGATGTTCTAATTGGCGGTGACGATGATGATGGCCTAAAAGGCGAGGCCGGAGATGATGCAATCTATGGTGGTAACAGACGCGATATTCTGTTCGGTGGAGCAGGCAATGACAGCCTGTATGGTGGTGACGAAGATGATACTCTACTGGGAGAGGCCGGTAACGATAAGCTTGATGGCGGCGACGACACCGATACGCTGACCGGTGGAGATGGCCATGACATATTTGTAGTTCGCAGTGGGGATGGCTCTTCTGGCTTTATTAACGCCAACCAAATTACTGATTTTGAGAGTGGGATTGACCGTATTGAGCTAGCAGCTGGGTTAACCTTTCCTGAACTTAGCATCACTCAGGGAACGTCTGGCTCTTACACCCTTGGTGGCGCGGGCTCAACCTTCTACTACGATTATAGGGCCCACGCGTTGGTCCAGATTAGTGCTACTGCTGAATATCTGCTGGTAATCCAGAATATTGCTGCAGGAAACCTCAGCGCCGCAGATTTCTCAACTAACTAGAGAAATCTATGTATCGTATTTCCTGAGGGCAATACGACTCGCTTCAATGACCTGTACACGCTCTTCCATCATCGGAATGGTCCAAATGTAATTTAGCAGAATATTGCTTTCGCCTTCAATGGAGGCGACCTGCTGAAATACCAGGGCAGAATTTATTCCTTACCCACCCACCTGCCATCTCCGGCTAAGTGGCACTCCACCCTGGGGTAGCCCCCACTTTACAGAATGAGGCTCCTGCTAATACTAGGTATTACCAATGTGGGCGGGTAAAGCGGGAAACGAGCTATCTATCCACCTCTGTGCGGCACAGGCACCTGCGACAGGATAGACTGGAGTGCCAATGGTCTGGAAAACCTGGCCCTGATGTTTATCTTAAATCGAGAGTAATTATTTTTTCTATCCTGGCCTGAGTGCCAATCGAAATATCTGTTCTCAATTGTCTCGGCGAAATTGCTATAGCTCGGCCGGTAATATCATCATTATCCAGAAGAGTTTTAATGATATCGCTCAACTCATCTATGCTAGCTCCAGCGGCGACAGAACCCCCTAAATTATTATACGCAACCTAATCTGCTGCAAAAAGCTTGTCCGCATTCTGCTCTGCTGGCGTCAGATCTAATTCCCCCCAACCAACTTTATGCTGCGCCGCAGCAATTGCTCCTGCGGTCTTTGGATCTTGACACAAAATCTTGACGTATAATTCGCGTTTTCCGTCATTATCTAGTGTTGCAAAATCTAGTGTTGCGAAATATTCAGGGTCCATCTGCTTTAAATATTCATACTGCTGAATGACGGATGGGACGTTTTGCCTTTTATCCGGTGCAGTACGTTTCTGATAGTCCTCAAAGGAT
>JAPKEK010000508.1 GCA_028822125.1 Pseudomonadales bacterium
GCCCTTTTCCAGCACCATAGCCGCTTCATATGAAACATCGGCATTGAGTAGCCGCTGGGCCAACATAACAATTTCAGAATTTTTGGCTAGCAGTCCCTGCATGTATATCGCGTAATAAGCGGATAAAGCACGGCTATCCCATTCTTTTTCACTATACATTCCAGCAAGATGCATCCAGTACATCTTTTTAGGAAACCTGACAACCATGGTTTCCAGCACCCTGATGACATTATCAATATCTTCGAGTTCGTTATATAAGACCACCTGCAGATAAAACCAGTTTTCCTTCATCTCACGACCATCCAGGGCGACGATTCGCTCAAGGTCTATAGCCCACTTGAGTGAATCCCTGTATTTTTCCAGCTGGTAATAGGCGGTTGCCTTCAAGTAGGTTACCTGGGCATCAGGTTTACCATTTAATATCTCCCAACGATCAATGTAGTGAATGGATCGAGTATAATTTTCCCGCGAATAGTACAGCTGAAATAGTGCCCGCAGGGAGTTTTTTTCCAGCGCTTCAGTAATAGGGCCTGCCAGCCCCGCCTTCAATACCTCTTCATAAGCTCGAATTGTGTTCGGCACATCACCGAGGGTGTAATAGCCAAATGCCAGCAGATTCCATATCTGTGAAAGCTCATTGGAATTAATTCTTCGCTTTTTGGTCAGTTCGAGCAATTTATCAATACCGTCCTGAGGCGTTCCCTTGGGCACAGGTGGCGGTTCACCTTCCTCTCTAGGCATGGATTCTGGATCAATCATGATCTGGGCTTCGGAAAGGTTCTTGTAGAAGCTCTGACTGATTGCCGGCACTCTACGGGGTTTCTTTTTCTTTTCTGTCTCTGCAGCCTGGGAGGAGTTAAAAACAGGAATATCACATACTGTCAGGCTAAAAGCACCCAACATCATTAATGTCATCAACTGAATAAATTACTTCATTCTAAAGCTCCGGCTACGAATCTGCCAATTCAAAAATAATTCTGTTCTGTACACCGGTTGTCGCAACTGGCTGGCCATCGATTACTTTTGGTTTGTATTTAAACTTCACCGCGGCTTTTACAGCAGAGTTGTTAAATACCGTGTTCGGGCTATCTACGCACTCACCCGGTGCCCGCATATTAGGAATATAACCGCAATTGGATACCACGAAAGGATCACGAACAGTGCCTTGCTCAGTCACTGTAAATTCGACTATTACCCAACCAGCCATGCCTCTCGACAAGGCGCGACGAGGGTATTGTGGGGCCACTTTAACAATGGGTAGGTACTCGCCATCGGTAATTCCAAAACCACCTCCGCCAACATCCACACTGACACTTAAATCTACGTTCGACATCGAAAAACTGGCTGTATCAACGGCTACATTAAAGTTCTGTGGAGGAATATCCGGGGGTGGTTCATCAGGTGGTGGTGGTTTCTTCGGTCTACGTTGCTTTGTCTGCACTTCCTGATCCTGCTTAACCCGCACAAAATCAACCAGATTACCAATCTTGTCATCGCTAAGCGCATTTTCAGCACCTTGTATGAGGAATTGCATTAGGTAGAACAATGCCAGGGTTACGAAAACACCTACAATGGTCGAAATACTGAACCTAATTATCATGCATTAATCCTTCATTTCTCTTCGGAGGCAATAGCCACCTGAGTAATTCCGATCTGCCTGGCAGAATCCATTATTGCTAGCACTTTCTCGACTTTAGAAATACTGTCTGCCTGAATAACCAATCCACCTTTTGGGTTCTCCGCATGCAGCCTTTCCATGATCGGTCGGACACTTCTGATATCAACCTTTTTCTTATCAATCCAAATCGAACTATCAGGACCGACACCTACCAGTAACGACACTGTCTTTTTCATCTCAGCGGTTTTAGTATCTGGACGATTTATCTCAACCCCTGTCTCTTTGATGAAAGTCGCCGTAACGATGAAAAAAATAAGCATGATAAATACAACGTCCAACATCGGCGTTAAATCTGCTACTTTTTCATCTGTCTGAGTTTTTAATTTTCGCATTCTACCTAACCGTTATACATCGCCATAGATTCAGTGATCAGCCGTAAGAGTGTCTTCCAGCAAATTAGATTCCGACTCTACTTTACTGACAAGAAAAGTGTTAGCAAGCACGCCTGAAAGTGTCGCTACCATGCCAGACATCGTCGGGATAGTTGCCATGGAAACACCAGCGGCCATTGAACGCGCGTTACCTCCTGAGTAAGTCATCGCTTCAAATACGGAAACCATACCTGTTACTGTGCCGAGCAGGCCCAGCAGGGGCAACAGAGCAATTAAGGTCTTAATCACGCCCATATTAGCTTTCAGCCTTTCATTCACTTCGGATATAAGGCGTTCTCTGATCAAGCGAGCAGTCCAGGATTTTCGCTCCGGCCGCCCTTCCCAATATTCCAATGCAGCACCGACGTCTTTTCTATGTTCAGTACGAATAAACCAGTAGCGTTCACAGATTACCGCCCACATGAAGAACGTGGCGCCTGCAATCAGGTACAAAACCTGACCGCCTGCTTCCATGAACGTCCGAATTGCGACTATAATTTCTTCCACAACTAGCCGCCTGTCTTTTCCGCATGCTCGGCGATCAAACCGCCGCTCTGCTCATTGAGAATTTGCATAATACCCTGTGCACGCGTATTCACGAAGTAATGCAGCAGCACCGTTGGAATGGCAACAGTCAAGCCCAGTACCGTCGTTACAAGCGCCTGCGAAATACCACCCGCCATCGTCTTAGGATCACCTGTGCCAAACAATGTAATGGCCTGGAAGGTCACAATCATACCGATAACCGTACCCA
>JAPKEK010000509.1 GCA_028822125.1 Pseudomonadales bacterium
CATCCAGGCACTTTTGAAGCTCGGTTGTATTAATGAGGGTCAGGGAGTTAGCCGCCATGGAGCTTCACCTGATAGCCCATTTTGAGTAATTCGGTCATCAATACCTGCCTCTGATCCCCCTGTATCAAAATTTCACCCGCTGTCGTGCTACCACCGACGCCACAATGCTTCTTGAATTGTTTTGCAAGTCTTTTCAGCTCCCCTTTATTGACGGGCAGGCCGCGTATCAGGGTGACCGGTTTACCCTTTCGGCCCTTTGACTCCCTTGAAATACGTACCTGTCCATCGCCGATAGGTGCCGTATCATGTCCCGTGCAGGAAACCGCGGGTTTTTCGCAGACAGGGCAGAGTCGGCCTTGATCAGTTGAATAGACTGCCATGATAACTCTCCTCGCCAGAATAATAGCCCCACTAGCCGCGGTGACCTAATAATCCTTAGTGACAACAAAAAAGTTCTGACTGCCCTTCATCCAAAAACACAGCGATCATTAACCTTCATGATAAATAAACAGGTCAAGTTGTTCGGTCTGCGCCCTTAGTTTACACAAATGCACGAGTTCAAAGACAAATGAGAGCACATCTTCCGAGTCTACATCCAATGCTTCCATCGGGGCACTGCCTAACCAGTGCTCCGTTATCTGTTCAACTTCATCTTCTTCGAAGGCCGCCAGTTTATCAGTTATCAGGCGGTCAATAGTGAGAATATAAGGACCATCTTCATCAAGCTGGTGATAGAGATATTCGTAGGCTTCTGCTTCTTCGGAAAAGCATCCCAGCAGCAGTGCGTACAACTGGTAGCGGGCTTCCTTATGGATTGGGCCGGTGGTTAAGTGCGGACCCATGTCAGCGGGTGAATCTTCAGTCGTTAGATGGGAGAGGTCCTCTCCGCGTCCAAGAATAACGATGTCGGCCATTGGACAGCGCTCTAGATGGTGCTCACCTCGTCTGCCTGCAGGCCTTTATCGCCTTCAGTGACTATGAAACTTACCCGTTCGCCTTCGCGCAGCCCACGGTGGCCTTCACCAACGATATTGCGATAGTGAACAAAGATGTCTTCACCCTGATCCCGAGTGATAAAACCGTAACCTTTCTTGGTATTGAACCATTTCACTGTGCCTGATTCTTCATCTTCGTCTTCATAATCCAAGTATTCCTGCCTTGTGTTTGATGACATCACAGTCGCCGTGAATAGCGCCAGGACTATGATCGCGAGTTGCAGCCACAGATCTGGTTCGCCGGGAAAGGGTAATTCGCTTTTTTGAATGTAGCCAGTAGCGGCGTAAGTAATAATCCCTAACAGGATTGCGATGACACAGTTTCTTAACATTGGTTTCATATTTTATACATCTTGCAAAAGGAGAGGATCATACTGGTTCCAGGCGCCAGGGCCAAGTTATGTGGAAACAGTATTTAGAATCTGCTGATAGCGGGTTACCGTTTCAGGCAGGCCAAGCCACAGGGCATCGGTAATCAGAGCATGACCTATGGACACTTCGCTGACGTTTTTCACACTTGAACAAAATGTATCAAGATTGTCGAGGTTCAGATCATGGCCGGCATTAATTTCAAGCCCGAGGCTAGTAGCAAGGTTACCACATTGAATAAAGTTTGATAATACAGTTTCCTGTTCCGGCGTACCAAAAGTATCTGCAAAAGGTCCAGTATAAAATTCAATTCGCTCCACACCCAGGTCGGCAGCTGCCTTGATTTGATGGTCGATGGGATCCATAAACAGACTGACTCTGATATTGAGGGATTGTAGTTTTCGGACAATCGGCTCCAGCATTTTACTGCTGGTTGTCAGATCCCAACCATGGTCGCTGGTTAACTGGGATGGGTCGTCCGGGACCAGGGTGCATTGCTGTGGCAGTGTTTCCTCAACCAGGGCAATAAAGCCGGGATAGCCGCTGGTGTTTTCTGGCGCGAACGGATTTCCTTCGATGTTAAATTCGACCGTGGGATACGATCGTTTGAGTAGCTGATTTAACTCAAGTACATCGGTAACACGTATATGCCGCTGGTCCGGTCGGGGGTGCACGGTAATACCCTGAGCGCCATACTTGATACAGGTTCTTGCGGCTAACTGGACATCAGGAATGGTTGTTTCCCTTGAGTTTCTGATCAGAGCAATCTTATTGAGGTTGACGCTTAATTGAGTATTCATGACCAGCCGCCTCTGAATCTACCCTGGTAGAGTTTTCTGGCCATCCAGAACCCCAGCAGCATGCCGAATAATATGGTGCTGGCACCGATCAGAAACCACCTCTGCATTAGTTCTGTATCCTTTTCTTGATAGTCAGACTGAATCTGGGCTAGTTGTTTAGTTGTTGTTTCCAATTGTATCTGCAGGCTTAAAAGCGCCTCCTCTTTTTTCAATGCCCCTTGGGATAAGCTGGGAATTCTCTCGAATTCAGTACTCAGTCGGTTGTTCTCTTCGCTTAAAAGCTCGGCTCGTTCGAGGTATTCAGCGGCTAGCTGCTCTGTTTTGTTCAGCTCGGAGCGCTGGCTGGCCTGGTTAAGGATTGATTGTTCTAATTCAGCTTTAAGGCTTTCAATGAGGTCTCTGGCAATAGGCTGATCCATCAGGTATTGGCTAAGAATGTAGCCTTCGGTCCCATCTGTTAAGCGAACGAGCACAAAGCCATCGATGGGGCTGGCATCGACCAATGTAACAGCGGTGCCGCTTGGAAGGGCGCTTTCAATAAAGTCGGCTTGCTCAGACGGCAGGGCTCGTAACGGCACATAGAGGATGTCTCGAATATAATAAGGGTCTGCACTTACGGCAGAACCCGTGAGCAGGA
>JAPKEK010000510.1 GCA_028822125.1 Pseudomonadales bacterium
GTGAGTTGCGCAGATGTGTATCATGCAGAACCGTTATTTTTATTGTGCCGATGGGGAATACCTGTTCATCCCCGAACAGGGCGAACTTCTGTTACGCACTGAATGTGGCCGCCTGCATCTGCAGGTAGGGGAAATCGCTGTTATACCCAGAGGAATCAAGTTTGCTGTCGACTTGCTTGACGAAACCGCTCGCGGCTATGTTTGTGAAAACTACGGCACACCTTTTGTATTACCTGAACGTGGCCCGGTCGGCGCCAATGGTTATGCCAATGATCGTGACTTTATCTACCCCTGTGCCAGCTATGAAGATATCGACCAGGAAATGGAACTGCTGTGTAAATTCGCCGGCCATTTTTATCGAGCAAGTTTAGATCACTCACCCCTCGACGTAGTCGCCTGGACCGGCAATTCGGCCCCCTACAAATATGACCTTGCCCGTTTTAATGTCATGGGCAGTGTGAGTTTCGACCATCCAGACCCCAGCATTTACACGGTACTGTCTTCGCCGTCGGCAACCGAGGGCGTCGCCAATATTGATTTTGTTATCTTCCCGCCTCGCTGGATGGTTGCAGAAAACACCTTCCGACCGCCCTGGTATCACCGCAATGTCATGTCCGAATATATGGGCCTAATCAAAGGTCAGTATGATGCCAAACCAGATGGCTTTGTTCCCGGGGGTTCCAGTCTGCATAATTCCATGAGCCCGCATGGTCCTGAAGCTGCCGTATTCGAGAAAGCAAGCCAGGCCGAACTGGTGCCGGATCATAACCAGGGCAGCATCGCTTTCATGCTGGAATCCCGTTACATCATCCAACCAACCCAATGGGCAATGGACACCCCGTTGCGCCAAACCAACTATATCGATTGTTGGAAAGACATTAAAAAACAGTTCGGGTCTGACTGAATAGCGGAGGAAGTATTATGAAATTAGCCAGTCTCAAATCGGAACGGGATGGTCATCTAGTTATCGTCAGCCGGGACCTACAAAGAGCCGTTTCTGCGAAAGATATCGCGCCGACTCTGCAGTTGGCCTTGGATAACTGGGGCGACTGCGAGGCCAGGCTGAAACAGCGATTTGACGCGCTTCAGGCAGGCACCCTAGCTGATGAATTTGCGTTTTCAGCTGAACGCTGTGCAGCACCGCTACCACGCTGTTTTCACTGGGCCGATGCCAGTGCCTATGTTACCCATGTTGAACTGGTGCGAAAAGCCCGCGGCGCAGCACTACCCGATAGCTTCTGGTCAGACCCGCTTATCTATATGGGAGCCTCCGATGCCTTCATCGGTGCCTGTGATGACGTGGAAATAGAAGACCAAGCCTGGGGTATTGATTTCGAGGCGGAAATCACCGTGTTTACCGACGATGTTCCGGCTGGGGTTAATTGTGCAGACGCTGGGCAGCACATCAAACTCATTGCACTGTGTAATGATGTTTCTCTGCGCAATCTGATTCCAGCAGAATTGGCAAAACAATTTGGCTTCTACCAATCCAAGCCCTGGACATCATTTAGCCCGGTGGCCGTGTCGCCGGATGAACTTGGCAGCGCCTGGCACGATGGTAAGGTGCATCTGCCTTTGATCTCCACCCTAAATGGGTCCCGAATCGGTGCACCCAATGCAGGCGTGGATATGACCTTCAATTTTAACCAGCTCATATCCCATGCTGCCAAAAGCAGAGGCCTGATGACGGGTACTGTCATTGGCTCTGGCACAGTCTCTAACCAAGGCAGCCGGCAGGGCTCCTGTTGTCTGGCAGAGGTGCGCTGCCTGGAAACAATTGCCAGTGGCAGTCCTATTACACCCTTTATGTCGTTTGGCGATCGAGTGCAGATTGAAATGCAGGATGAGCAGGGGAACTGTATCTTTGGCAAGATTGATCAAATCGTCACGCAATATAACCCCACCAGTTGATCGCGGCTGGGTAGATCCACCACAGCAAGTAAATCCCAGGGGATAAGATGAAATTATACAGTTACTGGCGATCTTCAGCGGCCTACCGTGTAAGGATTGCCCTGCACTTCAAGGAAATCGCGTTTCAATACGTACCCATAAACCTGCTCCGGCAGGAGCATACCAGCGATGCCTATCGCAAGATCAACCCGTACGGACTTATTCCTGCCCTGCAAACCGACGATGGCCAGGTACTGTGTCAGTCGGGTGCCATCATTAGCTATCTGGAACAGACTCAACCGAGCCCTGCCCTGCTTCCAGATGACCCCATCGCACGGGCGAAAAACCAGGCTTGGGCTCTGACCATTGCCTGCGAGATTCACCCGCTGAATCTACCTTCAGTAACAACCTATTTAAAAGAACAACTGGCAGTAGGCAGCGGCGCTACCGACCAATGGAGACACAACTGGGTCAGTCGCAGTTTTGCAGTTCTCGAACAACAGGTACTGGCGCAGCCCTATTGTCAAGGCGATAGAATTACCTTGGCCGACCTTTATCTGATCCCACAGATCTACAATGCACTGCGCGCCAAGCACGACATGAACACTTATCCCAGACTGCTATCGATTTACGAATCCTGCAACCAGTTAACACCTTTTACCCTGGCCCAGCCTGAACACCAGCCTGATGCAGCCTAGAATCGGACTGGAAAACCTATAAAATCACTCAAATAAGGCTGCAATCGAACTAAGAATCTGCCGCTACCAGATGGAAATCAGTCAGGTGGCTCAATATACTGCTTTGAATGACACCAAAGCCTGAATTCGAGAATTACACATGGGCCAAGCAAATATTATCCCCGCGATAGACATCAACAGTGGTATCTCGCTGTTTTCCACCATTTACCT
>JAPKEK010000013.1 GCA_028822125.1 Pseudomonadales bacterium
TGGGACCTCGCAAAAGGGGAACAGCTTCGACTAAAACAAGAAGCGCTGCTGGAAGAAGCGGCTATTTTATTTAACCATAAGGGGTACAGCGCCACCTCGCTGGAAGACATCGCAGAACGCCTGAATATCACAAAAACTGCCATATACCACTATGTAAAGAACAAGAGCGATTTATTGTATCAGTGCTATCTGCGCGCAATGGACGCAACAGAAGAATGTTACGAGAAAGCCGATGCAAGTGGTGCCAACGGGCTGGAAAAGATTGTTCATTATTTGAGATTGGATGCCGCCAGCGGCCCAATCGCAATGACTCCGCTGAGTGAACTGGACTCCATAAAAAACGAGACTGCCAGAAACAAGCTCGCCGCCAGACTGGATCAGTGTGAGATTCAGTTTCAGAACTTTATCATAGAAGGCATCAAGGACGGCAGTATTGCCGAATGCGACCCCAAAATGACAATGCAGTTTATCCTTGGAGCCTCCCGCTGGACAATGAAGTGGTACTCCCCGAAAGGTCAAAAAGCCCTGTCAGAGATTGTCGAAGACTTTTTGAGCTTTGTACTGAAGGGCTTGATCCCTCGCTAATGTTGGAGGTGTGCGGCTCGTTCCAGGCGCTGGCTGATGCGCTTGCGGATAATGTCGTGGCGCCGCTTATTGATAGGGAAGTTCCAGATCAGTGGAATGGCAGTCAATTGCAACGCGCCGGAAACCACGCAAAACAGAATAACAATACCCATATTTGAAAACGAAGTATTTACTACCCCCTCTTCAAGTTGATAACCAAAAAACATGCCCAATATCACCAGCGCAAAACCACCAATAGCGGCAGTCAACTTCGCGGTGAGATAGAGAAATGCATAGAAACTTCCCGCCCTGTCTACGCCAGTTTTGAGAATATCGTAGTCAACGATATCAGCCATTAGGGCGAAGGGAGCTATTGCACTCACCCCATTACTAAAACCATACACGGAGAAACACAGCAAAACCAGGTACAGCGCGGATTCTCCAGGCGATACAAACGCCAGGGGTAGAAGACACAGTGAATTAATTATCCAACCGTAGGCCCAGGCCCTGTGCTTGCCTACACGAGAGACAACGTGGACCCACACGGGCAGTGATATTAAAGCCGATAATGACATTGATATAATCAGCACCGGCACCTTATCACCCAGCTGCATATAACTATCCAGAAAGGGGAAAAACAGCGCTGCAAAGAAACCATAACCGGCGCCTGCAAGAACATAGGCCGAGAGAAAACGTAGCAGTGGAGCGTTGTGCAACACCGCACTGTAAACACCTTTTATCGTTGTGCGCTCAGGGGGCGCGAGATGCCCGACAGGCGCCAGCAAGACATTGAGCGTGATCAGCACAGGGAAAGTCACCAGTACCACGTAGGCAAGCCAGCGGATGACCTCCGGTGTGAACTCCGTCGAGCGGACCACACCAAAGTAAAACAACAGCAGAGGTAATAGCGTATAGGTCAGGGTGCCACATTCCGACGCAATACTGCGAAAACTAAACACCAGGGCTCGCTGATTGTAGTCTTCGATGATTTCACTACCCCAGGCCATATGTGGTACCGCATACATAGTATTGCCCAGGTAGTAAAGCAGCGCCCAGGCGCCGAAATAGCCCGCGCCCGCATCCGGTGGAATTCGAAACAGGAAAAAAACGGACACCATAACGAGAACGCCGCCGACAATGATCCATGGCTTTCGCGCCCCGATCCGGGTTCGGGTCCGGTCGGAAAGATAGCCGATCAATGGGTCTGTCACACCGTCAAAAATGCGCATAACCAAAAATATTAACCCGGTAGCCGCCACGCTCAGCATTGCATGTTTCGCATAGAGCGTCGGAAGGATACCGGCAACCGGGGCGATAACGGAAGCAAAGGCGATCTCTGGCATCGCATAGTAAACTTTATGCCTGAAACTGAGTTGATTGTGTTTCATGCGAGCTCAGCTCTCTCTTGGTTCACTTCCACACCTGCTGCGCCACGCGCAAAAAGTTTTCCCCCAGAATGCCTCGGATGACGACCTCGCTGTAACCCAGGCTGAGCATCCCTTCGGCCAGCTCAGCCAACATCTCCGGGGCAAGGAACTTGATACCAGGGCCATATCCGAGCTCGGCTGGCCAGATTCCAGGGTTTTTTTCCAGCTCTTGATTCAGTGTTACCTGATCGAAGACATAGTCTAGGCCAATGCCCACATGTTCCGGACCCATGAGGTTAACCGCATAGTCAATATGGCGCAACACCGTATCAATACTGATATCATTATCTCCAAGAAAAATCCCGACGCCATTAATGCCCATTACACCACCCGTCTTGGCGCAGGCAAGCATTAAATCATCCGGCACATTGCGTGGGTGGTCCTTGAGGCTACGCGGGTTGGAATGCGAGAAAATTACCGGTAGCGGCGATCGTTCAAGCACCTCCATGGCAGTTCGATAACCGGTGTGGGCACAACATTTCACCATCCCAACCCGATCCATCTCGTCCATAACCGCTCGCCCGAACTCTGTCAACCCACAGTCGTCGTCGTGGCAACCCCCACCCACAAGATTATTCCGGTTATAGGCGACTAGCATCCAACGCACGCCAATAGCGTAAAAGAGACTGATCAAGCTAAGTTGATCGCCGATAACCCTGGCACCTTCTATATCGAAGCCAACAGCCAATCGACCAGCCACTTTTGCATCCCGGATCGCTTGAACTGACTGTGCCAGCACATAGTCCTCCGGATGGCTCTCCACCCAGTGCCGCACAGCAGCGGCAGTGCGGAAATGTTCTTCCAGCGAAATTTCCGCGTCTCCGATATTGATCATCGCCACATCAACGCCGCCGTCGCGATAACGCTGCAACTGCTCCAACACCGGTTCTTTACCCGAAATGGGAATAGGCATACAACCGTGGTTATCCCAGATCAGGCTCTTCTCCAGAATTTGCGCGCATTGGCGGGATAGTTCTCGGGATATCTTCATGGCACCATTTCCTGATAAAAAGTCATGCTAGATCGGCGCTACCGCCAGACCTGTTCGCAAACACGCAACCAGTTCTCGCCCAATATGCCCTTGATCGCAGGCTCCGAATAACCGTGGTCAAGCATCAGCTGTGTCAACGCCGGCATTTGCTCTGGCACGGCATAGCTGAACCCCGGCCAATCCGGCGAGTCCACCCCGGGCCATTCGTCTGCGCGCGTGCGAATCCAGTCGTTGAGAGCTTTATTGTCAAAAACCAAATCCAGACCCAAACCTATATGCTCCGGACCGACCAGTTCGGCAATATAGTCGATATGTTTGAAGATAGTCTCATTCTGGCTGGTCGCATCACCCAGGTAACCGCTGGAGCCGGACATGCCGATAACACCACCGCTTGCAGCACAGGCTAGAATTTGTTCGTCACTGAGATTTCGAAAATGGGAATGCACGGCATCAACAACAGAATGACTAAAAATCATTGGGCGAGTTGATATCTCCAGTGCATCCAGAGTCGTCTTTCGACCGGTATGACTCAAGTCTACCATCATGCCAACACGTTCCATTTCGGCCACTAATAGTCGACCAAAATTTGAAAGCCCTCCATCCACTTTTTCCGCACAGCCCCCACCTACCGAGTTTGCCTGGTTGAAGGCAAGCAGAGTGTACCTCACACCGAGTGCATAAAAGCTCTCTATCATCTCTAAATTTCGTTCGAAGCAGCGAGTGCCTTCACAGTGGAAAAAAATCGCCAGCTGGCCCTCAAATTTTGCATGTCTAATATCTTGAGTGTTACATACTAGACGATACCGTTCAGGGTGAGCCAAAACCTCGGTTCTGGCCGAGGCTATGCGCTGTACTGCTTCACCGATATTGTGATTATCCCCAGCCAGACACAGAGACACCAAATCGAAACCCGCTGTTTGATACCGTGCCAATTTGTCATAGTCGTTACCGCACCATGGTTCGATAGGAAATACCATATCCCACAACAATGATGTTCGATGCAGATTGGCGGCCTGCTCGGACACACCCCAGTTATTCATACTGCTATCCTCTGTACTGCATGTTAAGTAGACCCCCATCAACTGGCAACTGCACACCGTTAATATAACGTGCACTGTCCGAAGCCAGAAATACCGACGCCTCCGCGATATCCCAGGCAGTACCCATTTTCCCCGTTGGGCTCATCGCATCTCGGTCTATTACCATCTGCTCAAGACTCCCATGACTATCCTCAATTACACTCTTATTGGCATATAAAAGTGGCGTATGAATGAGCCCAGGCAAGATCGCATTACAGCGAATTCCGTGAGGCGCATATTTTACGGCAATGGCACTGGATAAATGGTCAAGAGCAGCCTTCGAAGCGTAATACGCGATTTGGTCATACTGGGAAACTCGCCTGCTCAATATCGACGAAATGTTTATAATTACACCACGGCCTTGATCCACCATGACGGGTAGTGCATATTTGCATGCTAAAAAAACACTTTTCAGGTTAGAATCCATACTCAGGTCCCAGTCTTCCTCGCTGAGGGTGACAGGATCGCCCACCCTGCAGATTCCGACATTATTGTGCAATATATCAATACTGCCAAACTCTGTCACGGTTCGCTCCACTGCCGAGCGAACCTCACCCGCGTCGACTACATTGGCTTGCAGCGCAAGACTCAGCCCACCTTCCCTTTGAATAATGTCTGCTGTTTCACAGGCGGCCTCAAAATTAATATCTACCGCTACTACCTTTGCTCCGGCTCGAGCATACGCCACAGCTGCAGCTTTACCATTGCCCCAGCCCTCGCCGCAGGAACCGGCCCCCAGAACCAGTGCAACTCTTCCGTTTAATGGCTTAGTCTTCATTCAAACTCCCTGCTGGCATGGCAAAACCATAGCCAAAGATGGTTTGCGAGGGCCCTCTCAACCAGGACGGTATAGCCCTGTGGCCGTCGACATACAATTACAGGCACCTGCTCAATCAATGTTTGCGCGCAAAGACCCGGAGTAAACTTTTCTTTTCGAAGATTCAAACTACAACCGACCGCCAATAGCTCAGAGGCCCGTGCACCGCTGATAGTGAAACAGTGATACTTGTCTGTGACATCTATTACGCAAGTCCCAGGCTCCACCAACTGGGCCTGTAGTTCTGCTTGTGCCTGCAGCGAGGTATTTTGCTCCGCTAGAAGCAACCATTGGCGGGGACGAAACCAAAGACAGAGCAAACCATTTGAACCTTCAACATAGGTGTTCGGCACCTGTGGCAGAGACGCAACGCCGGAGTTATAGAGCGCAGCTGCCAACAGCGTTGGATCACCTCGCAGCAACCGCTTGGGCATAAACGGCTTTTCGCGAACGCGCAGTTCAGCCAGTTCGATGGCAACAGGCGTCTCTCCCCCATTACTGGTATTTAGTGGTGACTGCCGGTATAGCTCAGACATTGAGCAGGTCCCCCTTTGGGTCGTAAAATGCCGAGGAGCTAACCTCTGCCGGATGATCAACCGAGCCAATAGCCAATACAAGAGTACTTCCTATCAGGCTCTCACCTGCCTGGACCATAGCCATACAAATAGATGCGTTCAAGCTAAAGCTGTTGCAACTGGATGTAACGTGCCCAACTCGCTCACGTTGTTCATTTAGCACCAGTGTGCCCTCAGGAACTTGCAAAGCTCTATCTTGCGGACGAAGGCCAACCAACTGCAGGCGATCTGCGCGCTGATTATGACTGCGCACCAGAGATCGACGACCGATAAAGTCCGCCGACTTGAGACTGACGGGCACGCTCCATCCTACATCCAGCGGCGTTGTCTCGACGCTCGTTTCGACGCCCACCTCGAGAAAACCCTTCTCGATTCGCAGAATATTGAGAGCTTCCATTCCCAGAGGAGTAATGCCTTCAGATTTTCCCTTCTTGAGCAGAAGCTGCCAAAGGGAATCGGCATAGTCGGCGGGAATATTAAGCTCATAAGATGTCTCGCCGGTAAAACTCACCCGGAAAACTCGAAGGGAAATGCCCTCCAGTTCTGTACTTGCGACACTCATATGCGGAAAGTGATCCGTGCTTAAATCGACCCCCAATCCCAGTTTTTCCAGCACGCTGCGAGATCTTGGACCGGAAAGTGTTAGCGTCGCCCACTGAGCTGTTACCGGTGTAATAAACACCTCAAGGTCACGCCAATCACACTGTAGCCTCTGCTCCATCCATGCGGCTATTGTCAGCGCACCTTCACTGGATGTGGTTACTAGGAAGTGGTCGTGTCCCAAGCGAGCAAAAACTCCATCGTCGATAATGGATCCATTATCGTTCAACATCATGCCGTAACGAACTTTTCCTACCTGGAGAGTTTTCACATTATTGATATAAACGCGATTAAGAAACTCGGCTGCGTCAGTGCCTTGCACTTCAATTTTTCCTAGCGAGGAACTGTCGAAGAGAGCCGCCGACTGCCGAGCTGCCATCGCCTCGCGGGTAATGGATTGCTCTTCCGTCTCACCTTCGCGCGCATAATAAGCAGGGCGCAACCAGCCGCTATGATCTTCAGCTATGCCATTATTATGCCAGTGCCAGACGACTGGTAATCGGCGATAGCGATTGGATAATTCCCCCACCCTACTACCCGCCAGGGTGCCAATGGTAACAGGAAGATATGGCGGCCGGAACCGGGTGGTCCCCACCTGGCCAACCTCGCGTTGGGTTGCTTGCCCCATCACAGCCAAGGCGTTGATATTGCTTGTTTTACCCTGATCCACAGCCATACCGGTGGCGGTATAACGCTTCAGATGTTCCACCGAACGGAAGCCCTCTTTAGCGGAAAGATTGATATCTGCCACGGTTACGTCATTCAGAAAATCCACCCATTGGGAGTCAGCGCTGCTGTTGCCATCGATCGCCGGAGTTTGCCAATAGGGCTGCAGGTGTGAGTCGCTATCGTCTTGCGACAGTGGGGCGTCCGGAGACACCGCGGGCGACAGAAAACCGGCTGCAATGGCGGCGGCACTCCCCTTTTTATGACCTTCAGTCAGGCACTGATTCAAAGTGTAGCTACCGTTCACTGCGCCGACAGATGTAAGCCTCTGCTCACATTGGTCCGGCACAAAACTAGCGAACTCCGTATCAAACTTAAGCTTACCGCCCGCCTGAGAATAGAGGTGGACGACGGGGTTCCAGCCCCCAGACATCGCCAAGGTATCGCAATCGATCCAATGATGAGCACCGGGAACAAAGGCCGTACCCGTGTCGTTAAGTGGTGCCACCTGCACTCGCTTTAACCTCTTACGGCCCGTCGTCGCAATCACTCCATAACCTGACAGCAGCCGAATACCTAGCTCGCGAGCGCGGCTAATCATGACGCTTTTATGTACAGGACGAATGTCAATAATGGCACAGACAGCTACACCGTGAGCGAGCAAATCCAGGGCCGTACGATAAGCAAAGTCGTTATTGGTGAACAGTGCGACGGATTTACCTGGGCTGACAGCGTACCGATTGGCGTAATGTCGAACAGCCGAGGCCAGTAGGATGCCGGGACGGTCGTTATCTGGGAATACCATGGGTCGCTCTATTGCGCCCGTTGCCAGCACTACCTGTGCTGCCCGTATTTTCAACAGACGCTGGCGTGGCCCATTGCCGGGCACACCAGCGCAATGATGCACACCCAAAGTCTGGACCGCTGTGACAAAGTTATGGTCGTAGTAACCCACTGCCACCGTATGCGGTAATACCTGAACGTTCTCTAGAGAATCCAGATGTGTCAGGCTCAAACTGAGCCATTCCTTAGCATCCCGTCCATCTATAGATTCATTTTCCCATAACAGAGTCCCTCCCAACTGGGCTTGATCATCAAGCAACATTACACTGGCACCGACGTGTGCGGCGCTTAAGGCCGCGGTGATACCCGCAGGTCCTCCGCCCACCACCAGCACGTCACAGTTACAAAAACGCTTAGTATAGTAATCGGGATCCGCTTCGTCGTTGACGCGACCAAGGCCCGCCGCGCGGCGAATAAAACCCTCATACCAATGCCAGTGCGGCCACATGAACGTTTTGAGATAGAATCCGGCGGGCAAAAACCTGGAAAACAAAGAGTAAATTGCGCTGATATCAAATTGTGCGCTGGGCCAGCAGTTTTGACTTTCAGCTACCAGACCGTCGTAGAGAAGCACCTGAGTAGCGCGAGCGCTGACTTCTCGACCAGCTCCTTCTCCCACCTGGACAATCGCATTACATTCTTCAACACCTGCGCTCAGCACCCCCCTAGGCCGGTGCAGCTTAAAACTGCGAGCGACCACATTCACGTCATTAGCAATTAACGCAGACGCTAAAGTATCACCCTGATAGCCGCAGTACTTTTTCCCATCAAACGTAAATCGCAAAGTTCGATTGCGATCAATGGCTCCAGGGCAGTCGAGCCGCGCTTTATTCGTTATCATCGCCTGACTCCGGAGCCAGCTGATCTATAGGATAGATACTGGTAATTTTATGGGAAACGGTATCACGTATGAGATTGAACCACTGATTGCAGCCGTAGCTATGACACCAGCGTTCCCTGTGATTTCCCCTAGGATTCTGGCGCATAAAGAGGTAGCTGCCCCATTCTTCGTCCCCTACTGTGTCGGGGTTTTCCGGCCTGCAGATGTGCGCTTCACCACCCCAGGTAAACTCTCTCTCATCACGCAAACCGCATAGTGGACAGTCAATCTGAATCATAGCAGCGCTTCCTTGTCATCCATGCCCGAGGAGTCACCTTCGTCAATGAGCGCACCACTGGTAAATCGCTGCAGCGAGAACGCATCGATCAATGGATGAGGCCTTCCGTTTGCAATCGTATCCGCGAAGGTCAGCCCTCCCGCAGGAATTGCTTTGAAACCATAGGTTCCCCAACCGCAATTTAAATAGACGCCCTCTACCGGTGAATGGCCCATGATTGGACTGGAGTCTGGCGTAGTGTCGACTGTCCCAGCCCACTGACGCATGAATTTCAGACGACTGAAGGCGGGAAATAGGTCAAGAAGCTCGCTCATATTGTTTTCAACGCGTGGTAAATTCCCGCGCTGGGCGTAAGAGTTGTACACATCAGTCCCACCCCCCAAGACCAGCTCACCACGATCCGACTGGCTGACATAAATAGTGCCATCCAGAACCACATCCAACACTGGCTTGACAGGTTCAGAAACCATGGCCTGCAACGCCATACTGGTGATGGGCAGACGAAAACCCAGCTTTGTAGCTAACTCGGAACTGTGTCCGGCAACCGCCAGGCCAACCCGAGATGTCTTGATTTCACCCTGGGAAGTCTGAACCCCAACAACTTCACCATTGCTCTGATTAAACCCAGTAACCTCACAATTCTGAATAATATCGACTCCTAGTGCATCGGCTGCGCGCGCATAGCCCCAGGCTACCGCGTCGTGCCGAGCCGTACCGCCGCGCCGCTGAATAAAACCACCGAACGTTTGTCTGCCGCTGGGAGAATTTTCACGCAGCAGCGGCATGAGGAATTTGAGCTCTTCAATCGACAATATTTCGGCCTCAATGCCCGCGTGCTGGAGCGCATTGACACGATAATTCATCATTCTGAGCTGCGCCCGACTGTGGGCAATATTTACGACGCCTCGCTGGCTGAACATAATATTGTAATTCAGTTCCTGGCTGAGTCCCTCATAGAGTTTGAGTGACAAGTCGTAGAACCTCGTAGAGACGGGATTTAAATAATTCGAGCGAATAATAGCGGTATTGCGCCCCGTGTTGCCACCCCCGAGCCAACCCTTTTCCAGCACCGCCACATTGCAAATGCCATGCTCTTTTGCCAGGTAGTACGCTGTAGCAAGGCCATGTCCGCCGCCGCCGACAATAACCACATCGTAATGAGATTGAGGCGCGGGTGTGCGCCAGAATTGGGGCCAATGTCGGTGCCCTGTTAAAGCATGTTTGGCGATTGATAATATTGAATGTCGATGCATATCGTTGTGTACTTAAATGCTGTCAGGCGCAGTTTTAGCAGCCAGTGCTTGCTCGAGCCCAGGAATATATTTCGCGCCCACCGGCACGCGAATGGACGAGCCATTAAGTTTATCGCCGATCGACTCGCTGCGGCCACCCAGACACTGCGCAAGAAAAACTTCGGTGACGCCCCAGAATGATTGTTGGTTGGGCGGTTTCAAAAACCCATGTCCCTCATCATCGTAGACGACGTAGGTGACCTTCGCACCGGCCTCCTGCATGATGTCCACGATCTGATCGGATTGCGATTTGGGCACGCGACTATCATTCGCACCCTGGCCGACCAGCACTGCACCTGTGGTTTTTTGCGCATGGGTGACGGGTGAAATAGCTCGTAGGTGATCCATACCCTCTTCTGTCCGAGGATCACCGCCCAGCGCTAGTGACATCCATTCTGGAGTCCAGTGCGGCATAGGCACCATCACATTCGATGGACCAACCACCGATACTCCGCAGGTAAATCGGTCGGGCGTCATGGTCATCCCGACCAACGTGGCATAGCCACCATAGCTGCCCCCGAGAATAGCGACCCGATCGCTATCGATCACGCCCTTGTCTATCAGTTCGTCCAGCTGCTCGAGCAGGTCTGTGTGCATTTTTCCACCCCATTCCCCATTGGCGGCGTTGCTGTAGGCTTTCCCAAAGCCTGCGGACCCACGAAAGTTCATGTTATACGTCGCGTAGCCCCTATTTCCCAGCCAGTGCAGAATCTCGCCATAAAAATACCCGGCTCGCTCATCTGACGGACCTCCATGGACTATCATGACTGTCGGCAATGGCCTATCCGGAATGCCGTTGTCATCGCTGTCGCTACCGGGCGGTAGGGTGTAGTAGGAGATCAGCGGCAAGCCATCGCTGGACTCGATCACGGTGGAGTAGGTTTTCGCCAGCTTCATATCCGCTAGAGCGGGCTGTGCCAGCGCCAACTCAGTGAGCCCTTGAGACTCTCTGTTATAGAGCTGGTAACGCATCGGATAGTCTACCGACAAAAATTGCACCACCCAAAGGGCGTTATCACGCGACTGACTCACTATCCGGAAATCTGCGCTGGGAAACTGATTCTTAAGTATCTCCAGGTCTTCCGATACGCTTTCGTCGAGGGGTTGCCAGCTGCGACGCACCCACTCAGCCATATAAGCCAGCGGCTTGAATGTCTCAGGTTCATAAATCACAGCTCCCAGGTCTACCCGATTGTCAAAAGCCAGTGTAGCTATAGAGCCCGTGGCCAGATTAAAACTGACCAGTGCACTGGTATCTCGGCCGGTGCTGTCGTAGGTGTACAGGGTTTTATTGTCGCGGCTGATACGACTGACTTTTTGGTCCCCTGCCGCCTGCAATGCAGCCAGGTTCTCCATGCTTATGCTGTGTATCTTTTGCCATTCCCCGTCCTGGGAAGCCAGCACATCAAACGCACCTTCTGCATTGAACGCGATCGCCACCGCAGGAATTAGGTCGTGATTAGGAATCACCCCAATCACACCCGGTGAGGCACGCTGCACCTCTGTCAGAGCACCAGTGGTGAGAGTAAGCCGCGATAGCACCCAGTCGCTTTTTCCAAAGGTTTTGGCGGTGTCGGCTATTTCTGTTGGTATTTTTTCGCTGACCAAGGAGATCTGATAGGATTTGTCCGGCGATGGCGTCAGGTTTTTTTCTTCACCGGTGCTGACCTCTACCCGCCAGATATCCCAATTTTCGTCGCCCGCGTAATCGTGGGGGTAAATGATATAACGACTGTCCGCACTCCACTGGTACATCACCACGCCGCTGGTATCCGCAGGTCTAACCCCTTGTTCGGTCTTAAAGGTAAGTTGGCTTTTGTGATCGAGATCATCCGTAGGGGTGACAAAAAAATTGTTTACTCCATTCACAGGAGCAATCCAGGACAGCCACTTTCCGTCAGGGCTGATTTGAGGTGCCTCGTAAGCCACCGGCGCAAAGAACTTTTCAAAAGGCTGCAGTTTCTGTAAATCGCCCGCCTGCCCAGAATCCTGCTCCGCGATAACGGCATTTTTCGCAGGTTGATCACTGTCGCAAGCCACGATAACGAGGCTACAAAAAGCCGTAAAAACCAACACTTTCAATCCCTTCATCATGCCTGTCTCCACAAGCGGCGTGCAGCTCGATTCAATATCTACACCAGACCCACTAGAATATATGTTTCATTTACCTAAACTTTGGGTAACATACTATAAACCAAAATATAGTTCAAGCGAACGATGTCACTCCATGGTCGAGCGAAGCGCCTCCACGAGGCCCGGAATCAGGTCCGCGTTACAATGCCTGGCCCGCAAAACCCATAGCCCTGATGCCTTTACCCTGTTCCCGGGTGAGTTGACGGTCTTGCCCCGGGTGGACCAAAGGCCTGAACCAAATATTGTTGGCCCCACAGCGATCAGAAATATAGCTAACAGATGCACCGTCAGGACTCACCAACGGCACAAGGAAAGCGGGTGGCATCAGCAGGTCATCAAGGGCCAGGGCCAGGAGTTGTTTTTCCTGGGAATCTGCACCGCAGATAGCACCTCTGCTGCATACAAAAAGACAACAAAGGGAAATCAATCCAACCCTGTTGCCTCGCTGGCCAGTCATAACGAACCTCTTCTAAGGCCCCGTAATTGGCAGTAACAGATGGGACGGGTATTTACTGTCGTGATGGACCGTCTGCTGCGCTACTTGCTGTGACGTCTCGGTATGGATCGCGCTACCGGTATTGGGGTTGGGGTCGAAAAGGGGAAAGAGGCTACTCGTTACCTCTAAGCGGACTCTATGGCCGACGTCGAAGACATGCCCCAGATCATTTAATCGAATCTGATATTTTTCGACTTTACCAACTTGCAGCAACTCCTCATCTAAAAAGCTATTGCGGTAGCGGGCGCGGATTACACCTCTGCTATGAGAAAGGTTGACCGCAGTACCATCGGGATGGACATCGATTATGCGCACAGCAAAGTCGGTATCCAGTGCGTCCGAGGCCGCATACAACACTAGGTTCAGCTGCCCTATGATTTCCAATGATCGATCCAGAATCGCCGAACTGTAAACCAGTATATCTGGGCGCAGTTCCGTTTCGCTGACATCCTCACCATACTCCTGGTACACCACCGGATCCGCAGGATCAAATACAAAACAATCAACCGGCTCCAGAGTCGGCTTGTCCAAATTCAGCAAGCCGTCGCCCTGTCGAGTATTCGCATTCCCTCCGCTGTGAAGATAAAACGCGGCTAGAGTGCACCGCGGTGGATATTCACAATAGCTGCGCCATTCATTAATCCCGGTTACAAATAATCTTACCCGATCTGGCATTTGTCTCGAGTCGGAGCCCTTCTGCAAATAATGATCGAAGAACCGCACTCGCTCAGCCAGAATATCTATTGTGG
>JAPKEK010000511.1 GCA_028822125.1 Pseudomonadales bacterium
CTCATCTTATCAGACTGAGCCCTTAGCAGGTTATCTGGTTAAAAACGCATTTATGATATTGAACGGGCAGGCACGGGCAATCCCAGCTATCGCTTCCTGTCATTAACCCGAGCCGAGAGAGTTCGGGTTCGTCCAAAAATAAGGCGCGCCGCTCCTATCAGGCGATTAACCAAGCGGTCTGACAGACAAAACAAAGTTGCCAAAGATCAAAAAACCCGTTATCCCCAAAAGCTTAATGGTATAAACTTAACCCAGACTCAGAATAGCCACTGAAACATCTGACAGATAAGCTTGATGCCCATGACCGATAAAATCCTCTTCGATTATCTCCGCGAACTCATCTCAGACGGCATCGATCCCAAAGACAGGGAAACAGAGATATGGGCTGCCCACGGGCAGGAGGTTGCCATATTTGTGCTGGATTCAGTCGGATTTTCAAGAACCACCAAGACCAGTGGAATTGTTCATTTTCTCTCCAAAATGATGCAGATGCGTGAACTCGTCATGCCGGTATTTGATGCATTCAAGCCTATTCACCTGAGGCTTGCAGGAGATAATATTTTCGCCGCATTTAGGAGCGCAGATGACGCCATCAGTGCAGCGGTTCAGGTCCAGAAGACTTTGAAATCCAGCGGCATCATGCTGAACCAGAATGAACCTTTCCAGGCTTGCATCGGCATTGGCTTTGGCAAGCTACTATTTTCGCAGACGCTAGAGGGGTATTTTGGCGATGAAATGAATCTGGCGTCCAAATTGGGCGAAGACATTGCGACCGGAGGCGAGATCCTTATAACTCAACGCGCCTGGGCCCATGCCCAGAATCAAGACGCCAGCCAGGTGAGTCAGCGCCAAATGGAAATCGCCGGCATGTCAATTAATTACTATTCCCTTGACTGTCCCTGATACGCTTCGCTAACACCATCAAACGTGCATTGAACGCTTACCAAGATTATAATTTATTTAAAAATTATTGGCTTATGGATAGTTTAAAATGCTTTACCTGTCCTAAACCTATTGATCCTGCGCCCATCCATAACCGAGCGAGCGACATCGTGTCAGAGTGGTTTTTCTTCTATATAGAGAGATTTTACAACTGCCAATGTACGACTGACATTGAATTCAATGACAACTTCGCCAGTATTGATAACGCCCTGCTCAGATTCTGATAGAAACGGTTGATGTAGCAGGAGTGTGCGCATCCTTCACATGCATTGCTACAAGTCCAGCCCGGCAATAGATAGCTTCACGAATTGATTACAGTAACGCTTGGAATCGAACCAAAGGCATTCTTTACGAAACCTCATTGCTTTTGAAGAGCAAGACAGAGACCACCCTGCTTACGCTACCAGTTACATTCTACACAAAAGCCGGTCCGATAGACTATGGGTGTTAAAAGCCCGTCTACATTAGCAATCAAGTCGATCCCACAATGACGTGTTGTCGGCTATGATAGCGTCCTTGTAGGGCCTAACAGGCTTTCTAAACCATTCTGACTTAGCTCCTCTACGAATTCGACAAATCGAGTGGCCGATCGCGACATGGGTTTTTCCAGGTTACACAGGGCGCCAATCTCATAGGTGATCCTGGGAGCAAACGAATATAGGCCGACATTCTCGGGTAAACTGAACTGAGAAATACTAAAGTCATCTACCAGAGCAAAGCCGATTCCTTCAGCAACGAGAGACTTCGCGACTTCTATGGTTTCCGTCTGCACCACCCATGTTAGATCTATTTTGTTACGTCGAAGATGACTCTCTAATGAATCCTGAGACTCACTGGGCTGCAGGTTTCTGATTCGAATAAAAGGTAAATCTGATATTTCACTGATATCCAGCTCTGCTTTATGACTCCGAAAATCAGGCGGCGTAATAAGCAGCATCTGTCCTTTTTTCAATACCTGTTTTCTAATGACCTCTGACCCCTCCGGGTTAAAGCAAATAACAATATCAAAGGTCAACTCACGTAAATGGCTTTCTAATTCGGCACTTTGCAGATTTACAATATTAAAAAGCGCTTCAGGCTCCTGCTGCAAATACGCCTGGATCAGTTTTGGCATCAGCCTTAAACCCAACGACGGTGTGCAACCAACATTGATATACCCCAATTGATCACTGAGCAGGTTTCTCGACACATTATTAAACTGAGATATGTGTCGATTGACCTCTTGGGCATGCTGGTAAAGAATATCTGCTTCTGGCGTCGGGATCAGTCGCCTTCCCTGCCTAAGAAACAATTTCAGATTTAGTTTCTGCTCAGAATAACTGAGTGAATTGCTAATTGAGGGCTGAGACACCTTAAGGCTT
Organism: Pseudomonadales bacterium; assembly: GCA_028822125.1. GTDB lineage: Bacteria > Pseudomonadota > Gammaproteobacteria > Pseudomonadales > Azotimanducaceae > UBA9926. The sequence continues at coordinate 2,304 of JAPKEK010000511.1, forward strand.
CGAGCTGCCCTGGTGAGCGAGCCTTCCTTGTAAACCGTATAAAAAACCTCGATCTGTTTTGAATTGAGCATATCCCTATCCAGATAATCAGAATTTATTATGGTATAGCCTAAACCTATAAGCATACAAAATCTTTTTTATAATCAACTTGGTTAATTCCTTTAGTATTAATAGAACGAAACCATGGGGATTCAGATTATGAAAAAATTTGCAATTATAGCTCTAGGCCTTACCGCCTTTGCCTGTTTATTCGCCAACGCAGAGGATGCTGCCGACCAGGAACTGGAAGAAGTCACAGTCGTCGGTTCACAGATCAAGGGAGCTAATATTACGGGCGCTTTACCTGTCTCAATTATTTCATTCGAAGACATTGAAGCCATGGGCGTTGTTTCTGGTGATGACTTGCTTGAACACATAGTTGAACAAGGCCAAAACTATTTTACTGAAGCGGAAGATGCCGCCGGTGGTGTAAATGCATCTC
>JAPKEK010000512.1 GCA_028822125.1 Pseudomonadales bacterium
GGCAGTACCTGCAGCAGGTAATGGCGTGGCTTTCTGCCTGGGCGCCTCGGCTATCGATGTTCCTGATCAGTAAACGCGCTAGTTTCAGAGGCAAGAGATCATAGAAAGCTGTTTTTGTGCCGCAGCAGAACTGAAAAGGATCAACACCTTGGGGAGCTACTCATTCTCTGCTACATTAGCAATCGGCAATTAACCTGATTTTCGGGATTTCAGTCACAACCCTGGCAGCAGCACCGACTGCCAGGTTTAACCGGCAAGTCTCTCGTTGACCCAACAGCACATCACACAGAGCATACCTTTGCACACTAAAGCTTTGCACACGACTGAGTCTAACCGCTTGCAAAATAGCGTCATTCTTGCCTGGTCAACACCGCGCATTGCTTTTGGAATCATGGGCACACTATTCGGTGTGTATCTCATGAAATTTGCAACTGATGTGCTTATGATTGCCCCGGCTGTGATGGGAACTATTCTTGCCTTGTCGCGGCTCTGGGACGGTATAACAGACCCCCTCATCGGCTATCTTTCAGACAGAACCTTGTCCAGATTTGGTAGAAGGCGGGCCTGGATGTTTGCTGCAGCCGTACCGATGTCTATCACCCTAGTGGGCATCTGGTCACCACCCGAATCACTGTCTGCACTGAACCTGGTTGTCTGGATGTCTGTATGTCTGTATGTCTGTATGTTTACTACTTTATGAAACTGCCAGCACTGCCTTTTTTATTCCTCACGGGGCCCTGGGCCTGGAATTATCACCCCACTATCATGAACGAACCCGGTTATTCGGTTACAGCCATATGATTGGTATATTCGGCGTAGCGGCAGGATTGGCTTCTCTGTAATTCATCAACCAGGCCGAGGACAACCGCGAATCTGCCTACCAGCTGTCGATGCTGGCTGGCTGCGCCATCTCCGTGATGGTCCTGTGTACAACCTATTTCTTACCCGAGAAAGCAGAATTTCAGGGTCGAGGCACAATAAACCCTATTCAGTCCTTCAAGGGCGTATTCAAAAAACCCGCATGCCCGGTTACTGTTCATTATCTATGGTATTGAAACGTTCGGTGGGGCAACCCTGGGCATACTAGCTGCTTATTCAGCCGAATATGTCGTCAAGATGAACAGTCTTGTGATGATCCTGGTCGTCTACCAGTTACCGCAGTTTATTTTTGCGCCACTCTGGATTCGGTTATCAAGGGTATACGGCAAGCGAAACCTCTAGGTAGTAGCCACCTTACTTTCAGCTACCTTTTTTGGCGCATTGGTCTTTGCGGGAGAGCATGATGACCTATACGTTTATATCTGCTGCTTCATGGCAGGCCTGGGTGGCGGGACGGGCGCTGTGCTGGCACCGTCAATTCAGGCTGACATTATCGATTATGATGAATTCACCACCGGTAACCGAAATGAAGGGGCTTACCTGGCAGTCTGGAACCTTATCCGCAAAATTTCTGCCTCCATAACCGCATTTATTGTTGGCCTGTCCCTGCAGTACGCTGGTTTTGAACCCAATGTCGAACAAACCGACACAGCAAAAACGACTATTCAAGCACTGCTCTCTTTGATGCCGGCAGTATGCTATATCATAGGTGCCATGCTGCTTTTCAGATTCACCTTCAATGAAAAAGAGCATCGCCTGGTTCGCGCACAATTAGACCGCAGATCGCCTGATCTGGCACAAACCCCTAATGGAAAGATTGACCATCAAGCGCCTGACTACTCGACCAGCCAGGCTCCCGAAGCAATCACTGATGAAACCTAAGGGCTCAGTCCCGGCCCCATTGATGGGTGATTCATTGCGTTAAGCTCACCAGCGCCGCCTACATGCCTGGATCGATTACCCCCTTTCTTGCACGTTTTTTGTTTCGCCGTTTTTTCATCTCTCGGCTATGTTCAGCCCTGGCCTGCTGACGTTCTTCGGGCGTCATGTTTTCCAGTTCCTGGCGTCGTTCGTTCCGCCTCTGCTGGCGTTCCGCTTTCGCTGCTTCACGTTCTTCCGCCGACATTGCCTGCCATTTCGCCCGACCAGCTGCACGCATTTCAGAACCTGCTTGTTGACCTGAGCCATGGGCTGAACGAGGTCCCTGCCTGTCATTTACATCCAATTCATCTGCATACAGGCCCATCGGCAGGCTGATAAGGCCAGAAATTAAAACCACATTTATTCCGATATTGTTTTTTTTCATCTCTGTTAATTCCATCAATAATGAATGTAATTCTCTATACGGGCGTAATACTGATATCAGTTGTTATCACGCCATCGCGTTCATTTTCAGTTCAGGTTAACAAACACCTGACCAATCCATCGAACTGCTCTGCCAGGCTCAAACTGCCCTGTCAGGCTATAAAAACTTAACTCACAATCCTGCCTATCGTCATCACCCTGATTGCCATCGCTGAATCTGGTAAAGGAATAAGCAGACCAAACCTGGCGCAGACATCAGGGCAAACTGGACAACACTGCTGCCGTGTGGCTACAACACCTTTCCAAAAATCAATATCAAAGCCTAAAGTAATTACACCCACCAACTTCTGGGGCAATCCTTCAGCTGCTAAACTTGGCGCCAATAATGAGTAGGGATACCCAGATGCAGCAAAAACAACTCGGCGATCTTTGGCCCGTCAGCATACTAACCCTTGGCGGCGGCGGCATTGGCCAGGTATGGGGACAAACGACTCAGCATGAAGCCATCGCCACGGCTCGCCTTGCCGTTGACAAAGGCATCACTCTGCTCGACATGGCGCCTTCCTATGGTCGAGGCGAGGCTGAAACAGTGATCGGAG
>JAPKEK010000513.1 GCA_028822125.1 Pseudomonadales bacterium
TGGCCGGGTGGATCGCCTCACCGGTCGACCGATCCCATATGATCGTGGTCTCGCGCTGATTGGTAATGCCAATTGCAGTTAGATCTATTGCCTCTAAGCCTGCTTTCTGCAAGGCCTGCCGAACTACCTGCTTGACGCTGTCCCAAATTTCTTCAGGATCGTGCTCAACCCAGCCATCTTTCGGAAAATACTGCGTGAACTCCTGTTGAGCAACCGCGACTATTTCACTTGCTTCATTAAATATGATCGCCCTGGAACTGGTCGTTCCCTGATCTATGGCTAATAGGTAAGCAGGCATACATTTCCCTCGTAAATAACATGACAGAGCGACCTTGATTATGTCTTAATAGTGTGGAATTTCAATTCCTTATGCAACCATGCAAATTTACCCCCCTCCCAGAAAAACATCCTATCAGCGTAAAACACTGCAACTCACCCAGCGAAATAAAATTCTGGTTCAGCAACCCATGTCGGAGCGACTGACCGCAGCGCTGCTAAGAATGATAGCAACAAAACCTAACTTAACAATCTCCTATGGAACACAGCAAAATAAAACTATCCTGCTTCGGATTCGCCAGGGTGGTGAGAAAATCGAAGGGGCTTACCAGCTCATTGCCGGTGAACAGGGCATCGATCTTACCGCCAGCTCAGAAACAGGCACTTTCTACGGCCTAATGACGCTGCAGCAGATTCTCGACCAGGCAGATGACACGATTAACTGCTTTGCTATTGAGGATCAACCCGACTTCGACCAACGGGGCGTCATGCTGGACATCAGCCGGTGTAAAGTACCAACGGTTACTTCACTGAAGCGATTGATAGACCAGTTTGCCTGCCTAAAAATTAATCAACTACAGTTATACACTGAACATACCTTTGCATTCAGTCGCCACGAGCGCGTCTGGGTCGATTCTTCCCCCCTTAACAGCAACGATATCCTGTGTCTAAAGCGCCACTGTAACGAGCGCTTTATTGACCTGGTGCCAAACCTCAATTCCTTCGGCCACTTCGAAAGATGGTTAAGGTACCCGGAATATCATCAATATGCTGAATGCCCAAATGGCTTCACCCATCCCTTGTCCAATACCCGATCAGATACCGGTAGCACGCTAAGACCTAACCAAAAAAGCCTGGATCTCCTGGCTGAGCTCTATGGCGAGTATCTGCCGTTATTTGACGGCCACCTGTTTAACATCGGTGGTGATGAACCTTGGGAGTTAGGCCTCGGCTGGAGCAAGAAAAAATGTGCAAAAAAAGGTACCACTCAAGTCTATATCGATTTCCTAGCCAGGATAAACAAACTAAGCAATCGATATAATCGTCGTACCCAGTTCTGGAGTGATATTGTTCTCAGACAACCCAGCAGCCTGAGCCAACTGCCCAAAGACATGATTGCCCTTAACTGGGGTTACGAAGGCGACCATCCTTTCAAGCGTGAATGCGAACACATGTCAGCCCAGGGTCTGGAATTCTATGTATGCCCAGGCACATCAAGCTGGAATTCACTAACCGGTCGAATTGATAATGCCAGGAAAAATCTGGCCAATGCTGCCCGCAATGGCCTTAACACGGGTGCTTGCGGCTATCTGGTCACGGACTGGGGAGATAATGGCCATCACCAGTATCTGCCGATAAGCTACCCTGGTTTTATCCTGGCTGCATGTCATAGCTGGAACCACAAAGCAGCCCGGAGAATTGATCTGGCTACCGCAATCAATCAGATTTTCCTTAAAGAACCAGTCGCAGCGACTGCCGGATTACTCATCCGACTAGGCCAGGTTACATCGCAGGCGCCCTCCAGGATTCGCAATGCAACCCTATTCAATCGGATCCTGTTCTGGTCTATGCGAAACGAGCCCAGCACTACGCAATCCGTTAGCGACGAACAACTTCAAAACTGTGTCAGCGAACTATCAAACATCAATCAGGCTCTCCCCAGCAGCGATTCAACCGATCTGAAACTGGTACAGGACGAGATTCGCAATGCGGCTCAGATGTCGATTCACGGCGTCCACAGACTATTATTATTCAGAAACAATGCCATAAAAAAACAGCAACTCGATGCGGATATCAGCAAAATCATAGCGGAACATGAACGCCTCTGGCTAGCCAGAAATGCCCCTGGTGGCTTAAGAGAAAGTGTCCAACACCTGGCAAATACAATTGAGCCCTGGCGATAAACTGCTATCTTCCCCGATCAAAGAAATCAATATACTTAAGATCACTCTATTGGCGGTTGTTTCCTAGTATATAAAAGAGGCACAATAGCACTAATTCAAGCACGAAAAATCAATGGAGAGTCAGCATGCGTGATGTGGTAATAGTAGATAGCGTTCGAACAGGACTTGCAAAATCTTTCCGAGGCACCTTCAATCTAACCCGGCCAGACGATATGGTAGCACATTGTATCGACTCGCTACTGGCAAGGAACAGTCAGATTGATCCCGCAGAAGTAGAAGACGTAATCGTTGGCGCTGCATCGCAGACAGGGGAACAGGGGGGCAATCTTGCCCGACTGGCGGTGATCCTATCTAAACTACCGGTCACGGTAGCGGGCTCCACCATCTCACGAGCTTGCTCGTCCGGCCTCAATTCTATCGCCTTTGCAGCGAATCAGATAGCCAGCGGTTGCTCGGACATCATGATCGCGGGTGGGGTTGAGTCCATTTCAGCAGGAACTCGACAGACACCCGGTAAATCCCAGCCACATCCAACGATAAGAGAAATATCACCCGATATCTTTATGGCCATGGGCAATACAGCGGAAGTCGTCGCTCGTCGA
>JAPKEK010000514.1 GCA_028822125.1 Pseudomonadales bacterium
CAATTATCCCACGCCTATTGGCGCCTCCGATAGAATTGATATCGTTAGGGGGCCAGCCTCGCCCATTTATGGCCCATCTAAGATAGGCGGCTATCTGAACTTTAATCCGAAATCAGCCAGAGTTGAGGAGACAGGGGCCTATATCGAGGAAACCACAGGCGCCATGTCATTGACCTCAGGGAGCTGGAATAAACATGTGCTAACCGCAGAGGTTGGCGGACCGGGTCGTTTGGGCAGTAATGATCTAGGCTATTACCTGTATGGCGAAGCAGAACATTCGGGCAGCTACTATGATAATTCCGGTGTTGACCAGAATTTGCTGCAAGCTTCTTTCGACATGGATCTCAGCGACACCGTCAGGATCCAGTTTGGTGGCATGTACCATGATTATGCAGGAAATCAGAATGCAGGTTGGAACCGTTTGACTCAGGATCTGATTGATACCGGTACCTATATTACGGGTACACCCATCCCATTGGATGCCAATGGTGATGGTTCGATTTCTCATCAGGAATTTGATACTGACGGCGATGGTTTTACTAATATGAACCCCTTTCGCTTTGATTGGATTACCCCGGGTATTGCCGGTGGCTCGCTGCAGCCAAATAATACTGATGACATTGATTTCTTAGAGTTACTTATCGGCGATACCAGCATGCTGAATCTGCAGAACGTAGGGACAGCGCATTTAGAGGGTAATCAAACCCTGATCGCGTCGGATGATGTATTGGAAAATCAGGTCCTCACGCTCTATTTTGATTTGATTGCTACGTTGGATAACGACTGGGAGATAAAGAATCAGCTGTTTTATGAACAGTACGAGAACTTGAATGAAAACGCCTACGGCTTTTCTCAGTTTCACGATACCTCGGTGGTTGAAGACAAACTGGTTCTCTCCAAAGTCTTTGACGGGGATGCTGTTACGACTTCGATCCAGATCTCTCCTTCAGTTCGGTTTACCGATTTTGCACATGGTGATGACTACACCAATGAGTATTTTCATCGCAGAGATTTAACTGGCCCGTCGACAGCACTGGACCGGCGCCTGCTGGCAACGCGTATTGATGATGACTATACCGAGTATTATGTGGGTGATTACCTGGATTTAGGTTTTGCGGTAATGCTGGACCTGACCTGGGAAGCGGGTCTGTCAATCTTGCTTGGAGCAAGGTACGACACCATCGATATGAACAGTAGTCAGGTTGCTGACAAGTTGTTGCTGGCCAGTTCTAATAACTTTTGTACTGATGGCTCTTGTATCGACCTTAAAGCTGATGACGAGTTCAGCGGTAGCTCCTGGACAGCCAGTATTTCCTATGCAACGCCTATCGGCCTTATCCCGTATGTTACCTTGTCTGAACAGGCCACGGTAATAGCAGGTCAGGGCGCTGAAATAACGGTGGGTAATATTCTCGGCGGAGGCGCTTTTGATACTTCGGAGTTACGGGAATTCGGAATAAAAGGAAGTTTGCTCGATGATTCCCTGTACTTTGCATTGTCTGTTTATGAGCAGGAGCGTACTGATTTCTCTGCCCAGTCTATTGTGACTAATCAGGCTACTAAGACAGAGGGCGTTGAGTTTGAAGTACGATGGGACGTAACAGAACAGTTGCATGTGATCCTGACTTATTCGAAAATCGAAGTTATTAACCTGAATACCATTGATGATGGCTATCGTTTTAGCTTCATTGGCGGAGATGATATGCCGGGCATCTCTCCAGACCTTCTGTGGGGTGGACAGCTAGGCGGTTTTGTCAGCGCAGAGGCCAGTGGTGGCAGACGTGCTGGAATGCCAGAGAACATCGTTTCGGCTACAGGTACTTATGATTTTGGTAATGGTATAGCTGTCAGTGCCAGTATCATCGATGTGGAAGAAACGCCTTCTAGTTTTTCCGGGTCTGTGATGCTGCCAGCCTATACCTTAGTGAACTTGAGTCTGGCTTATGAGACAGAAAACTGGCTGATGAGCGTGAGCGGTAAAAACCTGACAGATGAACGGTATTTCAGAGCGAATTTCCCGAACTTGTTCGGTAATGCGATTGTACTTCCTGAATTACCCAGACACTATCAGGCCCGTCTCCAATATCGATTCTGAGTATTTTTAAAACTGAAAAAAGGGGTGTTTAACACCCCTTTTTTTATGAAGAGAAAAGTGAAAGTGAAAGTGAAAGTGAAAGTGAAGTTGTGGCTATGCATTGCGGTAATCTTTGGCTCCTTGCAGCCACTAGCACCTAGTTCTGCTTCACCTTTGGCTGTGAAGGTGGTCATCGTCGCCATGTTTGAAGTGGGCCAGGACACAGGCGATCGAGCAGGGGAGTTCCAGCTATGGAAAGAACGCAGAAACCTGACCCAGCAACTACCCTTCCTGGGTTATCGCGATCTTCACTATGATCCTCAAATCGGTTTATTAGTGCTGGTTACCGGAATTGGCACTGCAAGGTCAGCCGCAGCCACCATGGCGCTGGGATTGGATTCGAGGTTTGATCTCAGCCAAAGTTATTGGATTGTAGCCGGGATATCTGGTTTTGACCCCGCTGATGCGTCAGTGGGGTCGGCAGCCTGGGCAGAATATCTGGTAGATGGTGATTTATCCCACGAAATAGATGCCCGGGAGATTCCTGAGGATTGGCCGTTCGGATATTTTGCTCGATATACGCAAAGGCCGTTTGATAAAGACAAACCCGAACCTACCGGTGAGATGTATCAATTGAATTCTGGATTAGTGAACTGGGCATTTGAGCTCACTAAAGATATTCAGCTTCCTGATAATGAGCAGGCC